>JAJTCN010000132.1 GCA_021323335.1 Ramlibacter sp. | reverse complement strand
GCGTAGATCGACTTCTGCACCAGGATCCGGCTGCCCGCCGTGCAGCGCTCGCCGTTGTTGGAGAAGATCATGAACACGGCCGCATCCAGCGCGCGATCGAGGTCGGCGTCCTCGAACACGACGAAGGGCGACTTGCCGCCCAGTTCCATGCTGAACTTCTTCAGCCCCGCCTCCCTGACGATGCGGTTGCCGGTGGCCGTCGACCCGGTGAACGAGATCGCACGCACGTCCGGGTGTCGCACCAGCGGCTCGCCAGCCTGCCTGCCGTAGCCGTGCACGACGTTCAATACGCCCGGCGGGATGCCTGCTTCCAGCGCCAGCTCGCCGAGCCGCGCGGCCGTCAGCGGCGACAGCTCGCTCATCTTCAGCACCGCGGTGTTGCCGAAGGCGATGCAGGGCGCGACCTTCCAGGTCGCGGTCATGAACGGCACGTTCCACGGCGACACCAGCGCGCAGACGCCGACCGGATGGAACAGCGTGTAGTTCAGGTGGGTCGGCGTCGGGTAGGTGTGGCCGTCGACGCGCGTGCACATCTCGGCGAAGTAGTAGAAGTTGTCGGCGGCGCGCGGCACCAGCTGCTTGCCGGTCTGCGCGATCACCTGCCCGGTGTCGTCGGTCTCGGTACGCGCGATCTGCGGCACGTTCTGCGCGACCAGGTCACCCAGCTTGCGCACCAGCTTCGCACGCTCGGTGGCAGGCAACGCGGCCCACTTCGGGAAAGCCGCCTTGGCCGCGGCGACGGCGGCGTTCACTTCCGGCTCGCCGCCGGAGGCGACTTCCGCCAGCACCTCCTGCGTGGCCGGGTTCACCGTCTCGAAATACTCGCGGCCGGCCACCGCCTTGCCGTCGATGAGATGGTCGATGCGCATGTCAGGTGCCGATCGTGTTCATGAGCGCGCCGACGCCCTCGATCTCCGTCACCACCACGTCGCCCGGCTGGCAGTCCACCACGCCGTCCGGCGTGCCGGTGAGGATCAGGTCGCCGGGACTCAGCGTCATGAAGGCGGAGAAGTATTCGATGAGGAACGGGATGTCGAACACCATGTCCTTCGTGTTGCCCTGCTGCGTGACCTTGTCGTTCACGGTCGTCTTCAGCGCTAGCGCGTGCGGGTCGGGCACGTCCGCCGCGTCGACGAACCAGGGGCCCAGCGGCGTGGCGCCGTCGCGGTTCTTGGCGCGCAGGTTGGGCCGGTACCAGTTCTCGAGGTAGTCCCGCACCACGTAATCGTTGGCCACCGTGTAGCCGCCGACGAAATCGAGCGCGTCGCCGCGCTTGACCTTCTTCGCCTTGCGGCCGATCACCACCGCCAGCTCGCACTCGTAGTGCATGAACTTCACGCCCGCCGGACGCCGCGTCACCTGCCGGTGCCCGATCAGGGAGTGCTCGCCCTTCAGGAAGACCAGCGGCTCCTCCGGCGCCTTGAACGCCAGTTCCTTCGCATGATCCGCATAGTTCAAGCCCAGGCACAGGATGGTTCGCGGCCGGTCCACCGGCATCAGCGGCGGCAGCCAGGTCACCTGGTCGGGCCAGACGCGGCTGCCGTCTTCCAGCAGCAGCTGGCCATCCCGGTCCGTGGCGCTGTGGACGATGCCGTTGTGGACGACGCGTGCGCGCTTCATGCGGCCTCCGCCACGAACAGGTTGGTGAGCGTTCCCAGTGCGGGCATCTTGATCTCCACGCGGTCGCCGGCGCGCACGCGCGGCCGGCCGGCGTCGGTGCCCAGCATCAGCATGTCGCCGGGCTGCAGGGTCATGAATTCGCCGACGTCGGCCAGCAGCTTGTCGGCGGGACGCACCAGTTGCGAGAAGCGCACCGTCTGCTTCAGCTCGCCGTTGACGCGCACCTCCAGCTTGAACACCGCCGGGTCTCCCGCCTCGTTGCGCGCGCGGATGCGGTCGCCGATGCCGAGGAAGCCGTCGAGCGCGTTGTACTTGACCGGCGGCCGGTAGAAGCTGTCGTGGGGGATGGAGACGTCGTTCATCAGCACGAAGCCCTCGATCTCGCGCGCCGAGCGCATCACCATCGCCACGGTCGCCCCGACCTCCACCTCCGCCACGTGGGCGGGCAGGGCGATGGTGCCGCCGTTCTCCGTCCAGGTATTGGCCGGCTTGACGTACAGCACCGGCGCCTGCGGCGGCGCCTTGTACGGCGCCTCGTTCACCTGCGCCCCGAGGGCGTCGAGTTCGCCGCGGAAGTTCATCCGCGTGCCGTAGACCGTGCCGCGCTTGACCAGGCTCATGGCTGTTCCAGTGTGATCAGTTGGTCCAGCAGCTCGTAGAGCTGCGCCAGTTTCTGCTTGCCGAGCGACTGCTCCAGCCAGTGGTAGTGGCCTTCCACGGTGTGCGACAGCCGCTCCACCATCTTGCGGCCCTTGGCGGTGGCTTCCACCACCGTGCGGCGCTGGTCGGCCGGGTCGCGCTCGCGCCGCACCAGGCCGTCGCGCTCCATGCGGGCCAGCACGCCGGTCAGGCTGGGCCCGAGGATGTAGGCCTCGCGGGCCACGCGCCCGGTCTCCACCGTCCCGTGTTCCCCCAGCACTCGCAGCACCCGCCATTGCTGGTCCGACAGCCCGTGTTCGCGCAGGCTGGGCCGGGTGTGGGCCAGCACCGACTCGCGCGCCTGCAGCAGCAGGCGGGGCAGGTTGCGGTGGCTGAAGGTCGTATTCATCGCGTGGTGGGACCGGGCCGATATTTAACATGTTAAATGATCGGCGCGGCGGGTCAAGCGGGGCATTCCGGGGACAGCGGCAGCCCGGCCGTGACGAGCACTCAGGGGTTGGTGCGCGCCACCCAGTAGATGGCGCCTTGCGGGCCGTAGCGCTCCGCATGGGGCTTGCCGGCCGCCAGCTCGAAACGGTCGCCGGGCAGCAGGTGGCGCGTCTGGCCATCGACCGTCAGCCACATCTCGCCCTGCACCACCACGGCGCGGGCGTGGAACGGATGCGTGTGCTGCGCGAGTTCGGCGTTGGCGTCCCAGGAGCGGGCGAGCACCTCGTGGCAGCCGGCGGCGCGCTCGGCCGCCTCGAACTCCGCGAAACGCAGGGGCGTGACCATCGGCCCATGATAGCGGCCCCCTACACTTGCTGCATGGCGAAAGACAAGACGGTCTATACCTGCACCGAATGCGGGGGCAGCACGGCCAAGTGGCAGGGCAAGTGCCCCAGCTGTGGCGCGTGGAACACCCTGATCGAGGGCGTGGCCGAGTCGCCCGGCAGCCAGCGCCACCGCTTCGCGTCGCTGGCGCCCGCCTCCGAAGTGGCCGTGCTGGCCGACATCGAGGCGGCCGAGGTTCCGCGCACCCCCACCGGCATCGACGAGCTCGACCGCGTGCTGGGCGGCGGCATCGTCCAGGGCGGGGTGATCCTGATCGGCGGAGACCCCGGCATCGGCAAGTCGACGCTGCTGCTGCAGGCCCTCGACGGCCTGCAGCGCGGCGGCGTGCCCACCCTGTACGTCACCGGCGAGGAGAGCGGCGCGCAGGTGGCGCTGCGCTCGCGCCGCCTGGGGCTGGACGCCTCGCAGGTGCGGGTGCTGGCCGAGATCCAGCTGGAGAAGATCCAGTCGACCATCCAGGCGCAGCAGCCCGCGGTGGCGGTGATCGACTCGATCCAGACCGTCTATTCCGACCAGCTCACCTCCGCGCCCGGCTCGGTGGCGCAGGTGCGTGAATGCGCCGCCCACCTCACCCGCCTGGCCAAGGCCGGCGGCACCACCATCGTGCTGGTCGGCCACGTCACCAAGGAGGGCGCGCTGGCCGGGCCGCGCGTGCTGGAACACATGGTCGATACGGTCCTGTACTTCGAGGGCGATACGCATTCCAGCTTCCGGCTGGTGCGCGCCATCAAGAACCGCTTCGGCGCCGTCAACGAGATCGGCGTCTTCGCGATGACCGAGAAAGGGCTGAAGGGCGTCGCCAATCCCAGCGCGATCTTCCTGTCGCAGCACAGCGAGCCGGTGCCCGGCAGCTGCGTGCTGGTGACGCTGGAGGGCACGCGGCCGATGCTGGTGGAGATCCAGGCGCTGGTGGACAGCGGCGGGCCGAGCCCGCGCCGGCTGTCCGTCGGCCTGGACCGCGACCGCCTGGCGATGCTGCTGGCCGTGCTGCACCGGCATGCCGGGGTCGCCTGCATGGACCAGGACGTGTTCGTCAACGCGGTGGGTGGCGTGCGCATCAGCGAGCCGGCCGCCGACCTGGCGGTGATGCTGGCGATCACCTCGTCCCTGCGGGGCCGGGCCTTGCCCAAGGGCTTCCTCGCCTTCGGCGAAGTCGGCCTGGCGGGGGAGGTGCGGCCGGCGCCGCGCGGGCAGGAGCGGCTGCGCGAAGCCGCCAAGCTGGGCTTTTCGGTCGCGATCGTGCCCAAGGCCAATGCCCCCAAGGCCGGCCGCGGCGCCGCGCGCGAGTTCGAGGGCCTGACCATGCACGCGGTCGAACGCATCGAGGAAGCGCTGGAAGTGGTGCGGGGGCTGACCTGAACGCCCTCGACGCCACCATACTGGCGACGCAAGGAGAAGCCCATGCAACTGTTCCTCTCCGCCGGCCTGATCGGCGTGATCGTGCTGTGGGGGCTGCTGTGGCCCGCGGGGTTTGGCGTCATGGTCGACCTCGCGCTGGCTGTCTTCACCCGCAGCTTCGGCTGGTTGTACCTCTGGGTGGTGCTGGGGCTGGTCCTGCTTGCCGCCTTCCTTGCCTTCAGCCGCTACGGCGACCTGAAGCTCGGGGAGGAGGACGACGAGCCGCAGTTCTCGCTGGGCGCCTGGTTCTCCATGCTGTTCGCCGCTGGAATGGGGATCGGCCTGGTCTTCTGGGGCGTGGCCGAGCCGCTGTCGCATTACGGCACACCCCCGCCGGGCATCGGGGTCGAGACGCCGGAGGCGGCCAACGCGGCCATGCGCTACGCCTTCTTCCACTGGGGCCTGCATCCCTGGGCGATCTACGGCGTGGTGGGCCTGTCGATGGCCTTCTTCCAGTTTCGCCGCGGCGGCAGCGCGCTGGTGAGTACCGTCACGGCGGCCCTCCCCTGGCGCCTGGTGCGCGCGGCCTCGCCCATGTTCAACGTGCTGGCCGTCGTCGCCACCGCCTTCGGCGTTGCCGCGTCGCTGGGCATGGGCGCCAGCCAGATCAACAGCGGCCTGGGCGCAGTGTTCGGCATGC
Source organism: Ramlibacter sp. (assembly GCA_021323335.1). Lineage (GTDB taxonomy): Bacteria > Pseudomonadota > Gammaproteobacteria > Burkholderiales > Burkholderiaceae_C > Ramlibacter. The sequence continues at coordinate 3,608 of JAJTCN010000132.1, read as the reverse complement.
CGGTCGGACCGGCGTGGCAGGTGGGCATCATCGTGGTGACCGCGGCCCTGTTCATCACCTCCGCCCTCAGCGGCGTGGAGCGCGGCATCAAGTGGTTGTCCAGCGGCAACCTGGTGCTGGCGGGGCTGCTCGCGCTGGCGGTGCTGCTCCTCGGTCCCACCATTTCGGTGATCAGTACCTTCACCAACACGCTCGGCGCCTACCTGAGCGACCTGGTGCGCATGAGCCTGCGGATGACGCCCTTCCGCGACAGCTCCTGGGTCGGCGACTGGACCATCTTCTACTGGGCCTGGTGGATCTCCTGGTCTCCGTTCGTGGGGCTGTTCATCGCGCGCGTGTCCCGGGGCCGCACGATCCGCCAGTTCCTGCTGGGCACGGTGGTCGCGCCCACGCTGGTGGGGTTCGCCTGGTTCTCGGTGTTCGGCGGAACCGCGCTGCACATGGTGGTCTTCGACGGCGCTCCGCTGGTCGACGCCGTCAAGGCGGACGTCTCGACGGCGATCTTCGCCATGTTCGATGCGATGCCCTTCGGGGCGGTCATGTCGGTGGCGGCCACGGTGCTGGTGCTGGTGTTCTTCATCACGTCGGGCGATTCCGCGACGCTGGTGCTGGGGATGATGAGCACCGGCGGCAATCCGGACCCATCCAACCGCGTCAAGCTGGTGTGGGGCGTGCTGGTCGCCGCCATCGCCGCCAGCCTGCTGCTCGCCGGCGGAATCCGCGCGCTGCAGACTGCCACCATGGTCTTTGCCCTGCCCTTCGTGGTGGTGGTGGTGCTGATGGCGCTGTCCGTGACCCGCGCCATCCACCAGGACTGGGAGGACGAGCGACGGCGCGAGCGGGAGTTGCGCCGCAAGATGCAGGGTCGTCGTCGCCCTGGCCTGGCAGACCGCCGGCTGGGGCGGGGTGGCGCTGGCCGCCGGCGGCATCGTGATGTGGATGCTGCTGCACTTCACCCGCATGATGAAGGTGCTGCAGCGCGCCTCCGACCGGCCCGTCGGCTGGGTCGACAGCGCGGTGATGCTCAATGCCAAGCTGCGGCCCAAGGTGAACCTGCTGCACGTGGTGGCCATGACGCGCTCGCTCGGCGAGCAGCTGAGCCCGAAGGACGAACAGCCGGAGGTCTATCGCTGGACCGACGGCAGCGCGTCCCACGTCACCTGCACCTTCGCCGACGGCAAGCTGGTGAAGTGGGAGCTGGTGCGCCCGCAGGCCGGCCCGGACGAGCGGCCGCAGCCCACCCCGTAAAATGGCCGGTTCCGCGAATCCCACCCCCTAAGGACACCCCATGAGCGTAGTACCCTCGATGGCCGACCGTGACGGCAAGATCTGGATGGACGGGGAGCTGGTCGACTGGCGTGACGCCAAGATCCACGTGCTCACCCACACGCTGCACTATGGCTGCGGCGCGTTCGAGGGCGTCCGTGCGTACAACACCGTCAACGGCACCGCCATCTTCCGGCTGCAGGAGCACACCGACCGCCTGTTCAACAGCGCCAAGATCCTGCGCATGCAGCTGCCTTTCTCCAAGGAGCAGTTCAGCGAGGCGCAGAAGCAGGTGGTGAAGGCCAACAAGCTGGAGTCCTGCTACATCCGCCCGCTGGTGTGGATCGGCTCGCAGAAGCTGGGCGTCAGCCCCCGGGGCAACACCATCCACGCGATGATCGCGGCCTGGGCCTGGGGCGCCTACCTGGGAGAGGAGGGCATGCAGCGCGGCATCCGCGTCAAGACCTCCAGCTATACCCGCCACCACGTCAACATCACGATGACGCAGGCCAAGGCCGTCAGCAACTACAGCAACTCCATCCTCGCCAACATGGAAGCAGTGGACGACGGCTACGACGAGGCGCTGCTGCTCGACGCCTCCGGCTTCGTCTCCGAAGGCGCCGGCGAGAACGTGTTCGTCATCAAGGACGGCGTGGTCTACACGCCCGACCTGTCGGCCGGCGCGCTGAACGGCATCACGCGCAATACCGTCATGCACATCTGCAAGGACCTCGGGATCGAGCTGGTGCAAAAGCGCATCACGCGCGACGAGATCTACATCGCCGACGAGGCCTTCTTCACCGGCACCGCCGCCGAAGTGACGCCCATCCGCGAACTCGACCGCGTCGAGATCGGCGCCGGCAAGCGCGGCCCGATCACCGAGAAGATCCAGTCGGCCTTCTTCGACATCGTCAACGGCCGCAACGCCAAGTACAGCCACTGGCTCACCCGCGTCTGACCATGACGACCCAGACCCGCAAGGAAACCGTCGTCGAACTGGTGGCGAAGGACCTCAACGCCAACGGCGGCATCTTCTGCCCCAGCGCCAAGGCCGACATGAAGCTGTGGAACGGCCATCCGCGCGTGTACCTGGACGTCGCGCAGAGCGGCGCGGCCAAGTGCCCGTACTGCGGCACCGTGTACAAGCTGCGCGAGGGTGAGCACTTCGCCGGCCACCACTGACAGCCGGTCCCTCGTCATCGCGCCGCAGTGGATCGGTGACGCGGTGATGACCGAGCCGCTGCTGCGCCGCCTGCGCGCGCGCGGCGAGCGGCTGACGGTGGGGGCGCTGCCCTGGGTGGCGCCGGTCTACCGCGCCATGCCGCAGGTCGATGCGGTCATCGAATTTCCCTTCCGCCATGGCGGCCTGCAGTTCCGCGCCCGCCGCGCGCTGGGCAAGCAGCTGCACGGCCAGTTCGACGCGGCCTACGTGCTGCCCAACTCCCTGAAGAGCGCGCTGCTGCCCTTCCTGGCCAGCATCCCGCGCCGCGTGGGCTATCTCGGCGAAGCCCGCGTCGGGCTGTTGACGCATCGCCTGAAGAACCCGAAGGGGGAGCGGCCGCCGATGGTGGCGTTCTATTCCGCGCTGAGCGGAGAGACCGGCCTGGAACATGACGAGCCGCGGCTCACCCTGCCGGCCGACCAGGTGGACGCGGTGCTGCGGCAGCATGGGCTGGAGCGGGGCGGCTACGTGTTGATGGCGCCCGGCGCCGAGTACGGCCCCGCCAAGCGCTGGCCGCATTTCGGCGAACTCGCGCAGCTGCTGGACTTGCCGGTGCTGCTGCTCGGCTCCGCCAAGGAGGCGGAGGGTTGCGAGCAGATCCGCGCACAGGCGCCGGAGCTTTGCCGCAACCTCGCCGGCAAGACCCCTCTGCTCGATGCCTTCGCCCTGATCGTTCGGGTCGTCCAGTCCGCTGCACACGCCGCCGCTGAATGCGCGGGCGCAGGTGGTGTGGCTGAAGCAGGACCCGGCCTACCAGCCGCCGCTGGATTGCGCGCCGTGCTTCCAGCGGGAGTGCCCGCTGGGGCATTTCAGGTGCTTGAACGATGTGAGTGCGGAAAGGGTGCGCGCGCTGCTGTAGTTGTCGGGGTCGCTGCGCGAACCCGACCTACGAAACAGGACATCGCGCTCGTAGGCCGGGTTGGCGAAGCCACCCCGGCGCCATCAACCGCCGAGAAGCGCCCGCGCCTCGCGATCCATCCGCCCGATCATCTCGGCCGCGCCGGGCAGGTCGCGCACAAGCCCCACCGCCTCGCCCACGGTCGCATGGGCCCGGCTGAAATCACCCTGCTGCACCCCGGCGTCGTAAGCCGCGCGGCCGGTGTCCGGGTTCGCGCGCAAC
>JAJTCN010000131.1 GCA_021323335.1 Ramlibacter sp. | reverse complement strand
CCTGCGCAAGGCGCGCGAACGCGGCCACGTGCTGGAAGGCCTGGCCGTCGCCCTGGCCAACATCGACGACTTCATCCGCATCATCCGCGAGTCGCCCACGCCGCCGGTGGCCAAGGCCGAACTCATGGCGCGCGGCTGGGACTCCAGCCTGGTGCGCGAGATGCTCACGCGCGCCAAGGCCGACGGCAGCGTCATCAACGCGGACGACTACCGGCCCGAGGGCCTGGAGCGCGAGTACGGCCTGCACGCGGACGGCCTGTACCGCCTGTCCGAGACGCAGGCCCAGGAAATCCTGCAGATGCGCCTGCAACGCCTGACCGGGCTGGAGCAGGACAAGATCGTCGCCGAGTACCGCGAGGTGATGTCCGAGATCGACGACCTGCTGGACATCCTGTCGCGGCCCGAACGCGTCTCCACCATCATCACGGAGGAGCTCGGCGCGCTGAAGCAGGAGTTCGGCCAGACCAAGCTGGGCGCGCGCCGCTCCACCATCGAGCACAACGCGCAGGACCTGGCCACCGAGGACCTGATCACGCCCACCGACATGGTAGTGACGCTTTCGCACTCCGGCTACATCAAGAGCCAGCCGCTGTCCGAATACCGCGCGCAGAAGCGCGGCGGCCGCGGCAAGCAGGCCACGCAGACCAAGGAAGACGACTGGGTCGACCAGCTCTTCATCGCCAACACGCACGACTACCTGCTGGCGTTCTCCAACCGCGGCCGCCTGTACTGGCTGAAGGTGTGGGAGGTCCCGGCCGGCTCGCGCGGCTCGCGCGGCCGCCCCATCGTCAACATGTTCCCGCTGCAGGAAGGCGAGAAGATCAACGTGGTGCTGCCGCTGACGGGCGAATTCCGCAGCTTCCCGGCCGACCACTACGTGTTCATGGCCACGTCCATGGGCACGGTCAAGAAGACGGCGCTGGACGAGTTCAGCAACCCGCGCAAGGGCGGCATCATCGCCGTGAACCTCGACGAGGGCGACTACCTGATCGGCGCGGCCCTCACCGACGGCCAGCACGACGTGATGCTGTTCTCCGACGGCGGCAAGGCGGTGCGCTTCAACGAGGAAGACGTGCGTCCGCTCGGCCGCACCACCCGCGGCGTGCGCGGCATGTCGCTGGACGCCGGCCAGAGCGTGATCGCCATGCTGGTGGCCGAGGACGAGCAGCAGAGCGTGCTGACGGCCACCGAGAACGGCTACGGCAAGCGCACCCCCATCGGCGAGTACACCCGCCACGGACGCGGCACCAAGGGGATGATCGCCATCCAGCAGAGCGAGCGCAACGGCAAGGTCGTGGCCGCCACCCTGGTCCACGCCGACGACGAGATCATGCTGATCACCGACCGCGGCGTGCTGGTGCGCACCCGCGTCAGCGAGATCCGCGAACTCGGCCGGGCGACCCAGGGCGTGACGCTGATCGGGCTGGACGAGGGCTCGAAATTGAGCGGACTGCAGCGCATCGTGGAGAATGACGCCGGCGCGGCCGAAGGTGAGGACACCAACGGCGCCGAGACGCCCTCCACCTGATGCCCACGACCAAGACCATTGCTGAACTCCGCGCCGGGATCGACCAGGTCGACCGCGAACTGCTGGACCTGCTGAACCGCCGCGCCGCCTTCGCCAACGAAGTCGGCGAGATCAAGCGCGCGGAAGGCTCGCCCGTGTTCCGGCCGGAGCGCGAGGCACAGGTCATCAACGGCCTGCAGGCGGCCAATCCCGGGCCGCTCAAGCCGAACAACGTCGCCAACATCTGGCGCGAGATCATGTCGGCCTGCCGGGCGCTGGAGGCGCCGCAGCGGGTGGCCTACCTCGGGCCCGCCGGCACGTACAGCGAACAGGCCGCCCTGCAGTTCTTCGGCTCCAGCATCGAACGCGTGCCCTGCGTGAGCATCGACGAGGTCTTCCATGCCTCCACCGCGGGCGCGGCCGACTTCGGCGTGGTGCCGGTGGAGAACAACACCGAAGGCGTGGTGACGCGCTCGCTCGACCTGTTCCTCGGCACGCCGCTGCACATCGTCGGAGAGACCAGCCTGCTGGTGCGCCACCACCTGCTGCGGCAGGTGAACGACGTCAAGGGCATCGAGGTCGTGCTGGCCCATCCGCAGGCCCTGGCGCAGTGCCAGGGCTGGCTGAACAACCACCTGCCGGATGCCGAGCGGCGCGCCGTCTCCAGCAATGCCGAGGGCGCTCGCCTGGCGGCCGGCAACCCCGCCTGGGCCGGCATCGCCAGCGAGCGGGCCGCGAGCGAGTTCGGCCTGCACGTCGCCGCGCACGCCATCCAGGACGACCCGTTCAACCGCACCCGGTTCGCCGTGGTGTGCCTGCCGCAGGTGCTGGCCGCGCCGGAAGCGTCGGGCAAGGACTGCATCAGCCTGATCGTTTCGGTGCCCAACCGCCCCGGCGCGGTGCACGACATCCTGGGCCCGCTCAAGCAGCACGGTGTTTCGATGACGCGATTCGAATCCAGGCCGGCGCGATCGGGCCAGTGGGAATACTATTTCTACATCGACCTGCAGGGCCATCCCTCGCAGCCGCACGTCGCGGCGGCGCTGAAGGACCTGCAGGCGCTGTGCGCTTTCTACAAGGTGCTCGGCACCTATCCCCTCGGCGAATAGAAGAAAGAAGAACAAGACCTCATGGCAGCGATGTTCGAGCAACTGGGATTGATCGGGTGCGGCCTGATGGGCGGCTCGTTCGCGCTCGCCATGAAGCGTGCCGGGCTGGTGAAGCGGGTGGTGGGCTACAGCAAGTCGCCGTCCACCACCGAGCGGGCGCGGCAGATGGGCGTGATCGACGTCGAGGCGCCCTCCGCGCTGCTCGCCGTCTCGGGGGCCGACATCGTGCTGCTGGCCGTGCCGGTCTCGGCGACCGAAGCCACCCTCAAGGCCATCCGCCACCTGGTGACGCCCAACATGCTGGTGATGGACGTCGGCTCGACCAAGCGGGACGTGGTGGACGCCGCGCGGCGCGTGCTGCGCGACAACGTCGGCTCCTTCGTGCCCGCCCACCCGATCGCCGGCAAGGAAGTGTCCGGCGTGGAGCACGCGGACCCGGACCTGTACCTGGGCAAGCAGGTTATCCTCACGCCGATCGAGCGCACCCAGGTGGGCCACCTCAAGCGCGCGCAGGAGGCCTGGGAGGCGCTGGGCTGCCACGTGGTCCAGATGGCGCCCGAGGCGCACGACGCGGCGTTCGCCGCCGTCAGCCACTTGCCGCACCTGATCTCCTTCGCGCTGATGCACGGCATCGTCAACCAGGAAAGCGGCAAGGAATTCCTGGGGCTGGCCGGCCCGGGCTTCCGCGACTTCACGCGCATCGCCGCCAGCGACCCCAAGATGTGGCGCGACGTGCTCATCGCCAACCGGCACGAGCTGGTCGAGCAGGCCAAGATCTTCCAACGCAGCCTGCACAACCTGCTGCAGCTCGCCGAGGACAGCAGCGGCGAGAAGCTGGAGGCCATGATCGAGCAGGCCAGCTCCGCCCGCGCCGGCTGGCGCATGGGCAAGAAGTAGCCGCCCCGCGCGGCCGCCGCCGGTCATGTTCACCACTGCATTCCTGGACCTCGCGCCACTGGAGGAGGCCGGCGGCACCGTCGTCCTGCCGGGCTCGAAGAGCATCTCCAACCGCGTGCTGCTGCTCGCGGCGCTGTCGGGCGGGACCACCGTCGTGCACGACCTGCTCGACTCCGACGACACGCGGGTGATGCTCGATGCGTTGCGGGCGCTGGGGTGCAGCGTGGTGCACCGCGAGGCGGCGGTCGAAATCACCGGGATCGGCGGGCGCCCCCACCCCAACCCTCCCCCGGAGGGGGAGGGGGCTCCCTCTCCCTCCCCCGCTGGGGGAGGGCCGGGGTGGGGGCGCTCGGCGCGCCTCTTCCTCGGCAACGCCGGCACCGCCATGCGCCCCCTCACCGCCGCCCTCGCCCTCATGGGCGGCGAATTCGAAATGTCCGGCGTCGCCCGCATGCACGAGCGGCCGATCGGCGACCTGGTGGATGCGCTGCGCCGGCTCGGTTGCCGCATCGACTACCTGGGCAACGAAGGCTATCCGCCGCTGAAGATCCACCCGGCCACCGCGCTGCAGCTCGACGCGCCGATCCCGGTGCGCGGCGACGTCTCCAGTCAGTTCCTGACCGCCCTGCTGATGGCGCTGCCGCTGGTGGCGACGACGCAGGACGTCGTGATCGAAGTGGTCGGCGACCTGATCTCCAAGCCCTACATCGAGATCACGCTGAACATGCTGCAGCGCTTCGGCATCGCCGTGAAGCGCGACGGCTGGCAGCGCTTCACCATCCCCGCCGGCAGCCGCTACCGGTCGCCGGGCGAGATCCACATCGAGGCCGACGCCTCCTCGGCCAGCTACTTCGTGGCGCTGGGCGCGCTGGCGGCCACCACCGACCCGCTGCGCATCGAAGGCGTCGGCGCCGGCTCGATCCAGGGCGACATCCGCTTCGTCGATGCGGCCCGGCAGATGGGCGCCACCGTGACCAGCGGTGCCAACTGGCTCGAAGTGACGCGCGGGGCCTGGCCGCTGCGCGCCATCGACCTCGACTGCAACCACATTCCCGACGCCGCCATGACGCTGGCCGTGATGGCGCTGTTCGCCGACGGCCCGAGCACCCTGCGCAACATCGCCAGCTGGCGCGTCAAGGAAACCGACCGGCTCGCCGCCATGGCCACCGAGCTGCGCAAGCTGGGCGCGCAGGTCGAGGAAGGCGCGGACTTCCTGCGGGTGACGCCCCCGACGAACTGGCGCGCTGCGTCCATCCACACCTACGACGACCACCGCATGGCGATGTGCTTCGCGCTGGCCGCCTTCAACCCTGCCGGGGTGCGCGTGCGCATCGAGGACCCGCGCTGCGTGGGCAAGACCTTCCCCGACTATTTCGAAACGCTGTTCTCCGTGTCACGCACCTCCACCCCGCACGTCCCGGTGATCTGCGTCGACGGCCCCACCGCGTCGGGCAAGGGCACGCTCGCCTCCGAGGTCGCCCGCCGGCTCGGCTACCACTACCTGGACTCCGGCGCGCTCTACCGCATCGCCGGGCTGGCGGCCACCCGCGCCGGGCTGGCGCTGGACGTGGCGCACGAGCACACCATCGCCCGCATGGCCGAGGCGCTGGACATCGTCTTCACCGAGGGCCGGGTGCTGCTGCACGGCCAGGACGTGACGGAGGCGATCCGCACCGAAGAGGCCGGGATGAACGCCTCCCGGGTCTCCGCCCTGCCCGCCGTGCGCAGCGCCCTGGTGGCGCTGCAGCAGGGCTTTCGCAGGCTGCCCGGGCTGGTGGCCGACGGCCGCGACATGGGCACGGTGATCTTCCCGGACGCGCCGCTCAAGGTGTACCTGACCGCCAGCGCCGCCCAACGCGCCGAACGGCGGCATAAGCAGTTGATTTCAAAAGGGATTTCGGCTACACTCCCGGGTCTTCGCGCCGACCTGGAAGCTCGTGACGCCCGCGATTCGAATCGCGCCGTCGCACCGCTCAAGCCGGCCGGGGATGCCCTCCTCCTCGACAACTCGGGCCAGACCGTCGAAGAATCGGTCGCCCAGGTGTTGCGGTGGTGGGAAGAGAAGCGTAGCTTCTCGTAGGGCGGGTTCGCGAAGCGACCCCGCCGTTTGCCAAGGCCCCCGCCACTCCCTCCGCGCAGCAGCGCACTGGTGACGGGGATCGACAACCTCAACCCCGCGGGTCAACCGCAACCTCCATGTCAGAATCTTTTGCCGCCCTGTTCGAAGAATCGTTGCAGCGCTCGGAAATGCGCGCAGGCGAAGTCATCACCGCCGAAGTGGTCCGTGTCGAACACAACCACGTCGTCGTCAATGCCGGCCTGAAATCGGAAGCCTACATTCCGATCGACGAATTCAAGAACGACCAGGGCGAAGTCGAAGTGCAAGCCGGTGACTTCGTCTCCGTTGCCATCGACGCCATCGAAAACGGCTACGGCGACACCATCCTGTCGCGCGACAAGGCCAAGCGCCTGGCTTCCTGGATGAGCCTCGAGAAGGCCCTGGAATCCGGCGAATTCGTCACCGGCACCACCACCGGCAAGGTCAAGGGCGGCCTCACCGTCCTGGTCAACGGCATCCGCGCCTTCCTGCCCGGCTCGCTGATCGACACCCGTCCCATCAAGGACCTGAGCCCGTACGAGAACAAGACCCTCGAGTTCAAGGTCATCAAGCTGGATCGCAAGCGCAACAACGTGGTGCTGTCGCGCCGCGCCGTCGTCGAAGCCTCCATGGGCGAAGAGCGCGCCAAGCTGATGGAAACCCTGAAGGAAGGCTCCATCGTCCGCGGCGTCGTCAAGAACATCACCGAGTACGGTGCGTTCGTCGACCTGGGCGGCATCGACGGCCTGCTGCACATCACCGACATGGCATGGCGCCGCGTGCGTCACCCGTCCGAAGTGGTGACCGCCGGCCAGGAAATCACCGCCAAGATCCTGAAGTTCGACACCGAGAAGAACCGCGTGTCCCTC
>JAJTCN010000130.1 GCA_021323335.1 Ramlibacter sp. | reverse complement strand
CGAGCGGCGCGAGCTGTTCGGCACCATGCCGGTGGAGGACAACCTCGTGCTGGGCGGCTACCGGCCGATGAAGCTGCGCGTGCCGAAGTGGCGCGACGGGCTGGAGCGCGTGTACGAGTTGTTCCCGCGCCTGAAGGAACGCCGCGCGCAACTGGCCGGCACCTTGTCCGGCGGCGAGCGCCAGATGCTGGCCGTGGGCCGCGCGCTGATGTCGCAGCCCAAGCTGCTGATGCTGGACGAACCGAGCCTCGGCCTCGCGCCGCTGGTGGTGCGGGAGATCTTCCAGATCATCGACCGCCTGCGCGAGCAAGGCGTGTCCATCCTGCTGGTGGAGCAGAACGCGCGCGCCGCGTTGAACGTCGCCGACTACGGCTACGTGCTGGAAACCGGCGAGTTCAGCATGCACGGGCCGGCCAGCCAGCTGGCCGACGACCCGCGCGTCATCGACACCTACCTGGGCGCGGCGCGGCCGGCGGCTGCCTGATTTCAAGAGGAACTCCCATGCGTCTCGTTCTTTGCGCCGCCGCCTTGCTGGCGCTCGCCGGCTGCGCCGGCGTCACCCCGGTGGCGCCGCGCGTCGCCACGCCCGGCGCGCCGGTGCTGGCCTGCGACGCGCTCGCGGCCCGCTTCTCCTTGAGCGCACCAGCCCGGTCGACGGCAAGCGCTACGCGATGTCCTTCGAGATGCGCCTGCCCACCGCGTGGAACGGCCGCTTCTTCTACCAGGCCAACGGCGGACTCGACGGCTTCGTCACGCCGGCCTGGGGCGACATCCTCGGCGGCGGACAGGCCAGCAACGGCGTGCTCAAGGGCTTCGCCGTCATCAGCTCGGATGCCGGCCATGCCTTCGACCGCAGCTCGCCGATCGGCGCCGCCACCTTCGGCCTGGACCCGCAGGCCCGCATGGACTACGGCTACAACGCCGTCGCGCAACTCACGCCGATGGCCAAGGCGCTGGTCGCCACCTATTACGGCAAGCCGCCGGGCACCTCCTACCTGGTGGGCTCGTCCAACGGCGGCCGGCACGGCTTCGTCGCCGCCTCCCGCGTGCCGGACGCATTCGACGGCATCCTGGTCAGCACGCCCGGCTACCGCCTGCCGCTGGCCGCCGCCGCGCAGCTGTGGGGCGCGCAGCAGTTCGCACAGATCGCCCGGCCGAACCCGCAGACCGGCCGCCCCGACCTGGCCACCGCGCTGCCGCCGGCCGCCATGGAGGTGGTGGCGCGCAGCGTTCTCGCGCGTTGCGACGCGCTCGACGGCCTGGCCGACGGCATCGTCGCGGACCTGCAGGCCTGCCAGCGCGCCTTCCAGGTGCAGCGCGACATCCCCACCTGCACGGCCGCCCCGGCTGCGGACTGCCTGTCGGCGGACCAGAAGCGGGTTCTCGCCAACGTGCTGGCCGGACCGCGCCTGCGCAACGGCACACCGGTCTATGCCGGCCTGCCCTTCGATCCGGGCCTGGCCGGCCGCGACTGGGCGACCTGGAAGCTGGTGAACAGCGTGGGCCCGCGTGACGCCATCGCGATGGCCTTCGTGTTCTCCACGCCGCCGGCATCGCCCGCGGTCGTCACCGGCCAGGGCACCAGCCTGGTCGACTACGCGCTGGCCTGGGACCTCGAGCGCGAGGTGCCGAAGCTCGGCCCGGCGATGGAGTTCATGTCGCCGCCCGATCCGCTGATGCGCCGCTTCGTTGCGCGCGGCGGCAAGATGATCGTCTTCCATGGCACGGCCGACCCGGTGTTCTCCGCGCTCGACACGATCAAGTGGCACGAGGACTTCCATCGCGCGCATGGGCGCGCGGCCAACGACCACCAACGCCTGTACCTGGTGCCCGGCATGAACCACAGCCGCGGCGGCCCCGCCACCGACCAGGTCGACATGGTCGACGAGCTGGTGCGCTGGGTCGAAGGCGACCAGTCGCCCGGCCCGGTGGTGGCGCGCGCGCGCGGCGCCGGCGCCGCCGTGCCCAACCCCGAAGTGCCCGCGAGCTGGGGACCCAGCCGCACGCGGCCGCTGTGCCCGTACCCGCAGGTGGCGCGCTACCGCGGCGCCGGGGACGTCGACGCGGCCGCCAGCTTCGCCTGCCAGTAAGCCCGAAGGGAGCATCGCATGACCGTCCACCTTCTCCGACGCACGGCCCGGGCCGGCGCCGCCGCCGCTGTTGTCGCGGGCCTGGCGGCCTGCTCGCTGCCCACGAAGACAGACGTCGCGCGCGACGCCTGTTCCACGGCGGCGCAAGCCTTCGCGGTGCCCGGCGTGCGCATCACGGAAGCGGAAGCCATCGCCGCGGACACCGTGCGTCCTCCCGGTCAGAACGCCGGCCCGCTGCTCGCCGCCCATTGCCGCATCCAGGGCCGCATGAACGAGCGCACCGGCATCGACGGCAAGCCGTACCACATCGGTTTCGAACTGCGCCTGCCCGCCGGCTGGAACGGCCGCCTGCTGTACCAGGGCGGCGGCGGCAACGACGGCGTGATCCGCCCCGCGGTCGGCCCGCAGGCCGCGCCCGGCTATGCGCTCAATCGCGGCTTTGCGGTGGTGACGACCGATGCGGGCCACCAGGGGCCCGACGCGAGCTTCGGCTTCGACCCGATCGCCCGCACCGACAACGCCTACGCGGCGCACGACCGCGTCGCGGTGACGGCGAAGGAAATCGTGCGCCGCCACTACCAGCGGCCGGCGGACCGCTCGTATTTCATCGGCTGTTCCGGCGGCGGCCGGCAGGGGATGATGTTCACGCAGAAGTTCCCGCAGCACTTCGACGGCGTGATCGCCATGGCGCCCGCGATGCGCGTCTCCAAGGGCGCAACGATCGCCGCGGCCTGGGACACCCAGGCGCTGGCGGCGATCGCTCCCGCCGGCGCCGACGGCCGCCCGGTCCTGAGCCAGGCACTCGGCAATGGCGACCTGGGCGTGCTGCGCAACGGCATCCTGCAGGCCTGCGACGCGCAGGACGGCCTGGCCGACGGCGTGGTGTCGAACCCGGCTGCCTGCAAGTTCGACGTCCGCAGCCTGGCCTGCCAGGGCGACAAGGCGGCGACCTGCCTCGCTCCCGCGCAGGTGAGCGCGCTGCAGAAGATGTTCGCGGGTCCCGTGGATTCCGCGGGCCGCAAGCTCTATTTCACCTGGCCGTGGGATGCCGGCATCGGTCATCCCGCCAACGACTGGCGGGCATGGAAGCTCGGCACGTCGACGACCGCCGTGCCGAATTCGCGCCACGTCTTCCTGATGCAGGACGCGCTGCAAGGCTACTTCGTCACGCCCCCGGACCGGTCGCTCTCGATCTTCCAGTTCCACTTCGACCGCGACCCGCAGCGCATGGATGCGCATTCCTGGATCTTCAACACGGCGGACGACGTGGACCTGGCGGGGTTCCGCGCGCGCAACGGCAAGCTGCTGTTCGCGCACGGCATGGCCGACCCGATCTTCTCGCCGGACGAGATGGTCGACTACTACCAGCGCCTGTCGGCGCGGCATGGCGCCGCCACCGGCGACTTCTCCCGCCTGTTCCTCATCCCGGGCATGGGACATTGCCAGGGCGGCGCGGCCACCGACGGCTGGGACGGCCTGGGCGCGCTGGTGGACTGGGTGGAGAAGGGACAGGTGCCGCAACGCATCGTGGCCAGGGGAACCACCGTGTTCCCCGGCCGCTCGCGGCCGCTGTGCCCGTATCCGCAATACGCCCACTACGACGGCAGCGGCAAACCGGACGATGCGGCCAGCTTCAGCTGCCGCCAGCCCTGACGGATGGCCACGGTCCGCGCACCCCGCTCTTCCGCCAGCGCGCGCAACTCCGCGCCGGTGGTGGTGGAGGAAGTCGACACGTCCTTCCTGGAAACCCTGCTCGGCTACAACGCGCGGCGGGCGGCGCTGGCCGCCATCACCGTCTTCCTGGAAGAGATGGCGCCCTTCCGGCTGAAGCCGGTCGAGTTCTCCGTGCTGTCCGTGATCGCGCACAACCCCGGCGTCACCTCGCGCCAGTTGTGCAGCGCGCTCGGCATCCTGCCGCCCAACCTGGTGGGCTTGGTCAACGAACTGGAAAAGCGCGAAGTGATCGCGCGCAAACCGCATCCGCGTGACGGCCGCGCGATGGGCCTGCACCTGACGCCGGCCGGACAGAAGCTGGTGCGCGACGCCGAGAAGAAAGCGGCCGAGCTGGAAGCGAACATCGGCGCCCGGCTGTCGCCGTCCGAACTGCGCACGCTGATCACCTTGCTCAAGAAAATCTATCGCCCCGGTTGACGGCCGCGTTGCATGGGCGTCACGCTGCTATTGTTTATGTAGCGGCGATTCCGTACACTCCGCCTCCCGCTCCCGATTCCCGGGCCGCGCAGGAGTGCCATGCGAACCAGTACCAAGGAGACCGCCGCTACCTACCAGCTGCTCGCGCTGCTGGAGGCGCGGTATGCCATCCGGGTGCTCTGGGCGCTGCGCGACGGCCATCCGCAGACTTTCCGCCTGCTGCAGGACAGCGTGGGCGGCATCACGCCCAACACGCTGAACACCCGCATCAAGGAATTGCGCGAGGCCGGCCTGATGCAGCATAACGGCGACGGCTACAGTGTGACGGCGAGCGGGGCGGACCTGCTCAAGCGACTCAACGACCTGCAAGCGTTCGCGGCCAAGTGGGTCGCGGTGCAGGCCAAGAAGAAACAAGGCTCATGAAAGACTTCCTGAAGGCGACGCTGCCCGCCGATGCGCAGCAAGCCACGCTCGTGGGACGCGCGTGGATCGAGGGCCAGGGCGCGGTGCTGGTCAAGGTCGAAGGCGACGCGCTCGTCGACCTGTCGGGCCTCGCGCCCACCAGCAGCGCGCTGATGGAACTGCACGATCCCGCCGGCGCGGTGCGCGCGCATGCCGGCCCCGTGATCGGATCGGTGGCACAGGCGGTGGCCAACAGCGGCGCCGATGCGCGCGTGGTCGACCTGCCCTGGCTGCTGGCGCCCTGCGACCTGCAGGCCGTCAAGGCGTCGGGCGTGACCTTCGTGGCGTCGATGCTGGAACGCGTCATCGAGGAACAGGCGCGCGGCAACCCGGCGCTGGCGGAATCGGTGCGCAAGGAAGTGGTGGCCGTGATCGGCGACGACCTGTCGAAGGTGCGGCCGGGCTCGCCGGAGGCCGCGCAACTCAAGCAGGTGCTGGTCGGCAAGAACCTGTGGTCGCAGTACCTCGAGGTCGGCATCGGGCCGGATGCCGAGATCTTCACCAAGTCGCAGCCGATGAGCGCCGTCGGCACCGGCGCCGAGATCGGCATCCACCCGAAGAGCGAGTGGAACAACCCCGAGCCGGAGATCGTGCTGGTGGTCAACAGCCGCGGCCAGACCGTGGGCGCGACGCTCGGCAACGACGTCAACCTGCGGGACTTCGAAGGCCGCAGCGCGCTGCTGCTCGGCAAGGCCAAGGACAACAACGCCAGCTGCGCGATCGGTCCCTTCATCCGCCTGTTCGACGGCGGCTACGGCATCGCCGACGTGCGCGCGACCGACCTGTCGATGCAGGTGCTGGGGCCGGAAGGCTTCGACATGCGCGGCGCCAGCAGCCTGAAGATGATCAGCCGCGACCCGCTCGAGCTGGTCGAGCACGCCATCGGGCCGAATCACCAGTACCCGGACGGGCTGGTGCTCTTCCTCGGCACGATGTTCGCGCCCACGCAGGACCGCTTCGGCCCCGGCCAGGGCTTCACGCATGCGGTGGGCGACCTGGTCGCCATTTCCACGCCGCGCCTCGGTACACTCGTCAACCGCGTCAACACCTCCGACCGCGTCGAGCCCTGGCGCTACGGCATCACCGCCCTCATGCGGGACCTGGCGCGCCGCGGCCTGCTCTAACCCCCTTTCCGAAAGAACAAGATGATCACCACCCCCAGCGGCCTGCAGTACGAAGACGAACTCGTGGGCGGCGGCCCCGAGGCGAAGGCCGGCCAGGACGTGCGCGTGCACTACACCGCTGGCTGTACAACAACGGCGTCCAGGGCGCCAAGTTCGACTCCAGCCGCGACCGCAACGACCCCTTCGGCTTCTCGCTCGGCGCCGGCATGGTGATCAAGGGCTGGGACGAAGGCGTGGCCGGCATGAAGGTGGGCGGCAAGCGCACGCTGGTGATCCCGCCGCAACTCGGCTATGGCGCCCGCGGCGCCGGCGGCGTGATCCCGCCGAACGCGACCCTGAAGTTCGACGTCGAGTTGCTCGAGACGCGTTGAGGCGGGCGGGATCGCGATCCCGCCTTTCACCGGGGTTCGCCGTCGGGCTCACCCCGGCCTACGCCCCCTGGTAGGTCGGGTTTCGCGCAGCGAACACCGACACCCCCTGCCTCGCCACCCCCACCACTCTTTTTTGAGCTGGTGATGATGACCTTGACTTGAAAAGGGCTACCCCGCCCCAAGCTCCTCCGCGTCCCGACAGAACAAGCATTTCCCCCATGTCCAACGACACGTCTACCCAGAACGAGCTGCCGCAGGATGCCGCCGGCGCCACCGAGGAGGCCGCGGGCGCCGCCGCTTCGGAAAACCAGGACTGGCAGGCCCAGGTGGCCACGCTGAGCGCCAAGAACGCCGAGCTCATGGACCAGTTCATGCGCGCCCAGGCCGAAATGCAGAACGTGCGCCGCCGCTCCGAGGACGAAGTCTCCAAGGCGCGCAAGTACGCGCTGGAAAGCTTCGCCGACAGCCTGCTGCCCGTCTGCGACAGCCTCGAGGCCGGGCTGGCCCACCAGAACGCCACGTCCGAGCAGATCCGCGAAGGCGCCGAAGCCACGCTGCGCCAGCTGAAGGCGGCGCTCGAGCGCAACAAGGTCGTCCAGATCGACCCCGCGGCCGGCACCAAATTCGACCCGCACCAGCACCAGGCCATTTCCGTGGTGCCCGCCGAGCAGGAGGCGAACACCGTCGTCTCCGTGCTGCAGAAGGGCTACGTCATCGCCGACCGCGTGCTGCGGCCGGCCCTGGTCACGGTCGCGGCGCCCCGCTGATCGCAGCGCGTCCTTGAATCCGTAACAGTTATCCACAACTACCCCACAGACTGATTCACACCCGGCAGGGCGTAAAGGCACAGGAGAGAAATGGGAAAAATCATCGGCATCGACCTCGGCACGACGAACTCGTGCGTTGCCATCATGGAGGGCAACAACGTCAAGGTCATCGAGAACTCGGAAGGCGCGCGCACGACGCCTTCGATCGTGGCGTACCAGGAGGACGGCGAGATCCTCGTCGGCGCCTCGGCCAAGCGCCAGGCCGTCACCAACCCCAAGAACACGCTGTACGCGGTGAAGCGCCTGATCGGCCGCAAGTTCACCGAGAAGGAAGTGCAGAAGGACATCGAGCTGATGCCGTACAAGATCACGCCCGCCGACAACGGCGACGCGTGGATCGAGGTGCGCGGCAAGAAGCTCGCGCCGCAGCAGACCTCCGCGGAGATCCTGCGCAAGATGAAGAAGACGGCCGAGGACTACCTGGGCGAGGAAGTCACGGAAGCCGTGATCACGGTGCCGGCGTACTTCAACGACAGCCAGCGCCAGGCCACCAAGGACGCCGGCCGCATCGCGGGCCTGGACGTCAAGCGCATCATCAACGAGCCCACCGCGGCGGCCCTGGCCTTCGGCCTGGACAAGCACGGCAAGGGTGACCGCAAGCTCGCGGTGTACGACCTGGGCGGCGGCACCTTCGACATCTCGATCATCGAGATCGCCGACGTCGAGGGCGAGAAGCAGTTCGAGGTGCTCTCCACCAACGGCGACACCTTCCTGGGCGGCGAAGACTTCGACCAGCGCATCATCGACTACATCATCGGCGAGTTCAAGAAGGAACAGGGCGTCGACCTCTCCAAGGACGTGCTCGCGCTGCAGCGCCTGAAGGAAGCCGCCGAGAAGGCCAAGATCGAGCTGTCCAACAGCACGCAGACCGACATCAACCTGCCGTACATCACGGCGGACCAGAACGGCCCGAAGCACCTGAACATCAAGATGACGCGCGCCAAGCTGGAGCAGCTGGTCGACGAACTCATCGCCCGCACCATCGAGCCTTGCAAGATCGCCATCAAGGACGCCGGCGTGTCGGTCAACGACATCCAGGACGTCATCCTGGTCGGCGGCATGACCCGCATGCCCAAGGTGCAGGAGAAGGTCAAGGAATTCTTCGGCAAGGAGCCGCGCAAGGACGTGAACCCCGACGAGGCCGTGGCCGTCGGCGCCGCCATCCAGGGCCAGGTGCTCTCGGG
>JAJTCN010000041.1 GCA_021323335.1 Ramlibacter sp. | reverse complement strand
CCGTGAGAAGCTGCAAGAGCGCGTGGCCAAGCTGGCCGGCGGTGTTGCCGTGATCAAGGTCGGCGCTGCCACCGAAGTCGAGATGAAGGAAAAGAAGGCCCGCGTGGAAGACGCGCTGCACGCCACCCGCGCTGCCGTGGAAGAAGGCATCGTGGCCGGCGGTGGCGTTGCGCTGCTGCGCGCCAAGCAGGCCGCTGGCGAGATCAAGGGTGACAACCCCGACCAGGAAGCCGGCATCAAGCTGGTGCTTCGCGCCATCGAGTCGCCCCTGCGCGAGATCGTCTTCAACGCCGGTGGCGAAGCCTCCGTCGTGGTCGCCGCGGTCCTGGCCGGCAAGGGCAACTACGGCTTCAACGCCGCCAACGACACCTATGAAGCCATGGTTGCCGAAGCGCCGAAGGAAGAAACCGGCGCCGGCGGCATGGGTGGCGGCATGGGCGGCGGCATGGGTGGCATGGGCGGCATGGACATGTGATGTCCGGCGCCTGAAGCACCCTGCTTCAAGCAAATGAAAAGCCCGCGGTGCAAGCCGCGGGCTTTTTTGTTTTCAGTTCCTTCAGGCAGGAGGTGATGGCTTCTTCCACCGGATCTGTCCACGCAATGGGGGCATGTCGTCAGGATTGGAGATCACGCGCGAAGGGAATGACCGCCGGAAAAGGCTACCTGTCGAGCTGGGGTGGGGGAATCCAACCTTTGGACATTTCGCACGAAGAGCGCTAAACCAATCCGGTTTCGCGCGGATATATTGGCCGAGGAGTGCAGATGACCACCTCTTCCGACTTCGAAACCCGGCTGGCCGCCGGACTCCAGGCCAGCCGCGAGGGCCGGCTGGACGCAGCATTGGCGGCGTTCGCCAAGGCGAGCGAGGCCGATCCTTCGTCCGGCGTGCCGCATTTCCTCATCGGCTCGGAACACGCCGCGGCCGGGGACTTCGCCTCGGCGGAGCTGGCTTTTGCCCGCGCGGTGCTGCTGGCGCCGGCCTTCCCGCTGGCGCGCTACCAGCTCGGCCTGCTGCAGTTCACGTCGCAGCGGGCGCCGGTGGCCCTGCTCACGTGGGAGCCCCTCCTCTCGTTGCCGGAGACGGACGCGCTGCCACACTTCGTTCGCGGCTTCACGGCACTGGCGGCCGATGCGTTCGACGACGCGCTTGCGCACTACCGCGCAGGTCTCGCGTGCAATCCGCCCAATCCCGCCCTCTGTTCGGACATCCTGCAACTGGTGGATGCCGTTGAAAAGCTCCGGCGAAGAGAGGGTGCCCCGCAAGAGGAGGAGGTGGCACAACATGTCCTGCTGTCCGCCTATGCGCGCGGCCTGCACTGAGGCACTGCATTGACCACCATCGATCCTTCCAGCCAGGTAGCACTGGCGTTGCAGTCGCAAGTCGCGGCCATGAAGGAGCGTGGCAAGGCGAAGGGCAGCGCCGCCCAGCAGCCAGGTTCGGCGCCGCACGGCACCGTGTCGGGCACGCTCGCGCAACGGATGCAGGCCATCGCGCCGGACGATCCGGACCGCCGGCAGAAGGCGGTGCGCCTGTTCCTCCAGGCCGAGATGGTGCGCGAGTTCGGTGATGCGCTGCTGAACGATCCGCAGTTCGGCACCATGCTGGATGCGGTGCAGGAGCAGATGGCGCGGGACGAGAAGACGGCCGCTGCGGTCAGCGCGCTGGGGGAGTTGTTGCTCGCGGGGAAGGTGGCGAGCCCGAGGTAACCGGCGTTCCTGGCGTCACCCCGGCCTACGAATCGTGCAGGTCCCAATCGGCGGGTTTGCCGGCCGGTGTCGTCGGCAGGCGCTCGCCCAGCCGCCACGCCTTCGGCCGTTCCGACGTGGTGAGCTCACGCTCCGCCAGCGCGCGCAGCTCCCGCAGGATGTCGGTCCGCTCCCATCCGGGCCTGGGCACCACGAAGGCCTTCAGCCGCGCGCCCTCGTCCGGCCGCATCAGCCGCACCGCCACGTCATCCACCGCCGGGTGCGCCTTCAGCACCTCGCGCACGCGCGCCGGAAACACGTTGATGCCACCCACCTGCACGCCGTGGTCCAGCCGCGGGCCGACGCGGAACGACGATTCGCCGGACAGCTCCAGCCGGTCCTGCACCCAGGCCACTTGCTGACCGCCCTCCGGCATCTGGCGCACCACGCGGTGATCGCCTTCCACCCGCCAATAGGGGAACAGCGTGTACGGTTCGCGGTGGCTGTCACGCGCGCCGACTCCGCCGGTTTCGGAAGCGCCGTACACGTGCACCAGCCGCTCGATGCCGGCGTCCTGCACCTGCTGCGAAACCTCGTCCGGGCAGGGCGCGCACGAGGTCACGCCCACCACGCCGGGGGGTAGCTCGGGGACCGTCCTGCCCACCGCGTGCCAGAAATCGGGAAAGCCGATGACCAGGTCGCCCGGCCGCGCGCCGCGCACCAGCCAGGCCGGCGTGCTGCTGCGCAGGTCGATCACGTCCTCGGCGCACAGCCCCAGGCGCGCCGGCAACAGCACGGAGAAGAGGAAGCCGTAGATGTGGTGCGCCGGCACGGCGCACAGGATGCGCTTGCGTTCGGGGAACAGCGTGGCCAGGTGGCGGGTTTCCTGCTGCAGCGTGGCCAGCGCGTGCACGCAGGGCTTGGGCGTGCCGCTGCTGCCGCTGGTGCGGAAGGTCAGGCGCTCGCTGTAGCGCGCCAGGCCGGTGGCGGTGATGTCCACCCATTCACCCAGCGTGCGGCGGGCCAGCAGGTAGTCCTCGATGCCCGATTCGTGCAGGTGCACGCTCTCGGCCAGCGCGGTGGCCAGCGTCATCAGCTCCAGCGAGTCGGCGCCGAGGTCCAGGTCCAGCCGCAGGTAATCCGCCCACATCGAAGCGTGCGGCACCGCGGCGCGGCGGTGCCGCGCCATCTCGTCGGCCAGCAGGTCGATGACGAAGCGGCGCAGCACACCGCGCGGCTCCCACCAGGGCCGGGTCACAGGCGCTTGACGAAGATCCAGAAGCTGCCGTCGCTGATCGCCTTCTTCATGTGGATCTTCACCTTGGTGGGCGACATCTTGTAGTCGAAGACGTACTCGAACATGGTGTTCAGGTTGTCCGCGCGCACGCCCTGGTCGAACACGCCCTTGAAGGTGGGCGAGTTGGTGCACGGTGCGACATCGCGAAAGAAATTCTTGCCGATCACGCTCTTGGCGTCGCGCCCGGTGATGGACGCTTCGGCGGCGTTGTAGCGCAGGATGTTGCCCCTGGCATCCAGCTGCACCGCGCCGAAGGCCAGCTGGTCCACCTCGGCGGGGCTCATCTTCGACATGACGTTCTCGATGTCGTCCTTGCCGAATCCAACGATGTTCAGGCTCACGCTTCGCTCCATTTGTCGTAGTACAAACGAAGTTTAGGACGCTCCCCTAAGGTCTCGCGCGCCTCCTGTCGGCGCCAGCAGGCCGTTCGTACCTGACGAGGGTCAGCGTGGCAGGGACTCGACCTCCCGCACCCAGCGGTCCACCAGCCGGCGGCGCTCCGCCGCCTTGCCGTACTTCTCGAAGTCGTACTTGACCAGGCGGACGTCGTCGATGGTGGGAATGCGCGGGTCGGGCTTGAAGGTCTTGTTGGCCGGCACCTGCAGGCTGTTGGCGCGGGCGCCGATCTGCTGGCCCGCCGGGCTCATGAGCCAGTCGTAATAGCGTTTGGCCTCGGCGCGGTTGCGGCTGCCCTTGACCAGGGCGATGCCGCCGATCTCGTAGCCGGTGCCCTCGCACGGCGCCGCCGAGGAAACCGGGAACTTGTTGGTGACCCGCTCGTTGTCGAAGCCGAAGATGAAGCTCACGCCGATGCCCACTTCGCCCTTGGCCACGCTGCGCGCCTGCGCCGTGCCGCTGCGGGTGTACTGCGTGACGTTGCGATGCAGCTTCTTCAGGTAGTCGAAGGCCTGCTCCTCGCCCATCATCTGCACCAGCCCGGCCAGGATGGTGTAGCCGGTGCCGCTGGATCCGGGATGCGAGGTTTCGATCTCGCCCTTGTAGCGCGGGTCCAGCAGGTCCTTCCAGCATTTGGGCGGCGGCAGTTTCTTCTTCTTCAGCACCTCCTCGTTCCAGCCGAAGCCGATGGCGCTGGTGTAGAAGCCGCCCACGTAGTTCTGGCTCATGGCGTACTGGCGCACCGCCCAGCCGTGCAGGTCGCCCAGGTAGTCGGGGCGGTACGGGTCCAGCAGCCCCACCTCCGCGGCCTGGTAGTAGGGGTCGCCGGTGCCGCCCCACCACAGGTCCGTCTTCGGGTTGGCGGCCTCGGCGCGGATCTGGGCGAAGGCCTCGCCCGTGGGCTTGCGCGTCTGCAGCACGCGGATGCCGGTGGCCTTGGTGAATTCGGACGCGGCCAGCTCGCACCACGACTGGTCGGTGCTGCAGATGGCGTTGACCACGCCTTGCGCCTGCGCGGCGCCGGCGAACAGGACCAGCAGCGTGCCGGTGGCGATGGATCGCAGGAACATGGAGGAATCCTTGAAGCGACCGCATCCTAGCTGGCGGACCTATGCTCACGCAATGAACCTGGTTCCCGCCGGCGCGTGCGACTGCCACATCCACGTCTACGACAGTCGCTATCCAGCGGCCCCCGAGGCCACTCTCCGGCCGCCGGATGCCTCCGTCGCGGACTACCGCGTGCTGCAGGCCCGGCTCGGGACGTCGCGCGTGGTGGTGGTCACGCCGTCCACCTACGGCACGGACAACCGGCCGACGCTGGATGCGCTGGCGGCTTTCGCGGGCAGCGCGCGCGGTGTCGCGGTGATCGATGGGACGGTCACGGACGAACAACTGCAGTCCCTGCACGCCGCCGGCATGCGCGGCATCCGGCTGAACCTCGCCGCGCGCGGCGGGGACCGCGGCCTGGCCTCGATGGAGAACCTGTGCGCGCGCGTCGCGCCGCTGGCGTGGCACCTGCAGTTGTTCGGGGCGCCCGAGCTCTGGCCCGCGCTCGAGCAGCGGCTGCGCAAGCTGCCGGTGCAACTGGTGTTCGATCACTTCGGCAACGTGCCGGGCGCGGCCGGCGTGAAGCATCCGGCCTTCGCCACGGTCAGCGGGCTGGTGCGCGACGGCAGGGCCTGGGTGAAACTCTCCGCGCCGATGAACGTCAGCGCGGCGGGCGCACCGTATCCGGACGTCGCCGCGATCGCCCGGGGCTACCTTGCGGTCGATGCGAGCCGGATGTTGTGGGGAACGGACTGGCCGCATCCGTCGCTGGCGGAGAAGCCCGACGACGCGGCGGCGCCGGGCCTGCTGGCGCACTGGTGCGACGACGACGCCGCGCTCCTCCAGGAGGTCCTCGTGCGCAATCCTGCGCGCGTCTACGGCTTCGAGACCGGGAACTGAACTACTGCAGGGTCACGGCCGCCTTGCTGCAGGAGATACCCCTGGCCAAACCCCTTCCGCTGCCGACCGCCGGACTCTGCACGCGCAGCAACGAACGCCTGGCGCCGGGCGATGGCAACTCGACACGCGACTGCGGATCATCCGAATGGGGGAATGCAGCTCAACTGCGCACTCCTATCATCCGGCCACGGTGACCGCACCGGAGGAGGAACCCATGTTCAAGACGCGCATCGTCGTCTTCGCCGCCCTCATCCCCCTTGTCCTTCATGGATGCGCAGTCGCACCGCCCAACCGGACGCTCAGTCCGGCCGTTGCGGCCGCCGTCCAGCCGGTCGACGTCCGCATCGGCATCCGCCAGCCGGAGCTCTACGCCAAGTTCGAGCTGTCCGCCATCAGCAACGGCGCAGTCGCCTGCGGGATCGTTCCCGGCATCGGCATCCTCCTGGCGGCGGCCTGCGGCGGCATCATGGGTGCGATGGATGCGACGGTGAATGCCCAGAGGGCGAAAGAGGCCGACGAGCTCGTCCGGCCCTTGAAGGACACCGTGATCGACGTCAAGCACGACGAGATGTTCACGAACAGCATCTCCACGTCGCTGCGCGGCATTCCGTCCATGCAGTACGCCAGCCTGCAGCTCACCAAGACCGTGGACGACAAGGCGTACGAGGAAATCTTCCGCTCCTCGTCATCGGGCGCCGTGATGTTCGTCAACCTGGACTACCACCTTTCCATCGATTTTTCGACGCTCGAGGTTTCCGCGGCAGGCCTGCTCTTCCCGCGCAGCGTCGCCGCGCGCACGGCCACCGGCAAGCCGCCGCAACTTTCGGAAGACACCAAAGGCAAGCCCCTCATGGCGCATGAAGCCGTCTACCGTGCGGACATCGTCTACCGGGCCAGCCTGCCGAAGGCGGCAGAAACTGCAGGGGGAAACATCGAAGCATGGAAGGCGAACAACGGCCGCCTGTTGCGGACCGCGCTGGAAGACGGTGGGCGCCAGGTTGCCCAGCTGCTTGCCGAGGAAATGCAGCGAGCGCCGGGCGCAGATCAGACGGTGCTGGGCACGGCGGAATTCGCCAAGGGCCAGGCCGGCCAGGTCCTGCGGTCCCAGGGTGCCACGCAGTTGTTCCGCGCCCCGAACGGCGCCCTCGTCTACAAGACGACCGTGTCGCCCCCATCCGGGCAGGCCGCGTCGGCGGCCATGGCGCAGTGATGTGCAGCCGCCCGGTTGCGGCAGTGCTGCTTTCGACCGCGTTGTTGGGGGCATGCGCGACGGATCGGGTGGAAGGCGTCCTCCCCCGATCACCTGGAAACCAGCACTTGCCTTCGCCGACGGCGCAGGGTGCCTGCTCCTTCCACATCGAGGCCGTCGACGACCAGCGCGAGTCCGGGGACCTGGGCGCGACCGGCATCACGCGCATCGGAGGTGAGCATTTCACCCGCTGGTTCAGGGAAGGCATCGTCACCACCCCTGGCCACGGCGGAGCATCCGCTCCCATGCGGGTTCGCATCGCGGTCACCAAGGCTTACTTCCAGACCCTCTACAGCCTCAAGGCCGCGAACATCGTCGTGAAAGTCACGGCCACTGGCGTGACGGGCGTGCCCACCCAGAAGATGTACCGGGGGGTCGACTCCAGCACGCAATGGACCGCGTCGCAAGCGGAAGTGCAATCCGCGTTCGAAGGTGCGCTGGCCGACCTGCAGCGACAGATCGCCGCGGACCTTGGGGCGCCCTGCCGCAGCTGAGCCGGTTCGCGCGGGCAGTGCGGCCCGAAGTGCAAGGGCAGCGCCACCACGGCAGAATGCCGCATGCCCGACTCCCCCTCCCCCATCGTTTCGCTCGCCCAGCGCTTGCGCCAGCCCGGCCTGGTGGTGGCGCCGGGCGTCTTCGACATGGTCTCCTTGCGGCTGGCCGACAGCTTCGGCTTCGACGCGCTTTACATGACCGGCTTCGGCACGGTCGCCAGCCACCTGGGCCTGCCGGACGCCGGCATCGCCACCTACACGGACATGGTGCAGCGCGTGCGCGCCATGGCGTCCATGGCCCGCGCGCCGCTCATTGCCGATGGCGACACCGGCTACGGGGGACTGCTGAACGTGGCCCACACCGTGCGGGGTTACGAGGCGGCGGGGGCCGCGGCCATCCAGCTGGAGGACCAGGAGTTCCCCAAGAAGTGCGGTCACACCCCGGGCCGGCGCGTGGTGCCCATGGCGGACATGGTGCGCAAGATCCGGGTGGCCTGCGAGGCCCGCTCGGGCAGCGACTTCCTCATCATCGCCCGCACCGATGCGCGCACGTCGCTCGGCCTGGACGAGGCGCTGCGGCGAGCCGAAGCCTATGCCGAGGCCGGCGCGGATGTGCTGTTCGTCGAATCTCCCGAGTCGGTGGCGGAGATGGAGAAGATCGGCCGCAGCACCCACCTTCCGCTGGTGGCCAACATGGTGGAAGGCGGCCGCACGCCGGTGCTGTCCCGGCAGCAACTGGAGGCGCTGGGCTACCGCATCGCCATCTTCCCCGTCACCTCCCTGCTCGCCGCCACCCACGCGATGCGCGAGGCCTACGCGCAGATCCGCGCGCAGGGCTCGTCCACCGGCACGCCGGTGCCCTTGATGCCGTTCGCCGAACTCACCGCGCTGATGGGATTCGAGGAAGTGTGGGCGTTCGACCGCCGCCACGCCGAGACGACCTGAGCGGCGCAGCCTTCCGCCCTCGAACAACAACACCAGGAGACCTGCATGAACAAGCCCCCCTCTTCCCTCCGCGTGACCCGGCGCCGCTGGCTCGCCGCCGGCGCGCTGGCCGCTGCCGGCCTGGCGCTCGGCGCCTCGCCCGCCGTCGCGCAGGACGCCTGGCCGGCCAAGCCGATCCGCCTGGTGGTGCCGTTCACGCCGGGCGGCGTCACCGACACCAGCGCCCGGGTGGTGGCCGAGTTCCTGAGCCGTCGGCTCGGCCAGCAGGTGATCGTGGACAACAAGCCGGGCGCCTCCGGCAACATCGGCATGGCGCTGGTGAAGGACGCGCCCGCCGACGGCTACACGCTGGTCCTGGGCTTCGACGGCACGATGGTGATCAATCCCCATGTGTTCGCCAAGCTTCCCTTCGACACGCTGAAGGACTTCACGCCCATCGGCAAGATCGGCAACGCCACGCTGATCCTGGTGGCCAACCCCAACGCGCCGGTGAAGAAGATGGCGGACCTCGTGGCCGTCTCCAAGGCCACGCAGGGCGGGCTGTCGTTCGGCACCTCGGGCACCGGCGGCACGCCGCACATCGCCGGCGAACTGCTGAAGATGCGCACCGGCGCCAACCTCACGCACGTGCCTTACAAGGGCGGCGGCCAGGCCCTGACCGACGTGGTGGGCGGCAGCATCCCCCTGGTCTACACCGCGGTGGCGGGCGCCCATGGCTTCGTGAAGAACGGCAAGCTGACGGCGCTGGCCGTCTCCAGCGCCAAGCGCTCCTCGGCGCTGCCGGACGTGCCGACCTTCGCCGAGGCGGGCATCGCCGATTTCGTGGTGGATTCGTGGGTCGGCCTGCTGGCGCCCGCGGGCCTGCCGCCGGCGATCGCCACGCGCCTCACCACCGAGCTCAACGCCGTGCTCAACGACGCGGAAGCGCGCGAGAAGCTGCGCGTGCTGGGCATCGAGGCCACGCCGGGCAGCGCAGCGCAGTTCCGCGACGAGATGGCGCGCGACCTGGCGCGCTATGGGCCGGTGGTCAAGGCGGCCGGAATCAAGATCGACTAAGCGCCGGGGCCGGTCAGAACTTCTCGTTCGGCCCCAGGTAGCGCCACTGCCCCACCGGCAGGTTGCCCAGCGCCACGCGGCCGATGCGCACGCGCTTGAGGCCCATCACGCTCAGCCCCACCGCCTCGCACATGCGGCGGATCTGCCGCTTCTTGCCCTCGGTCAGCACGAAGCGCAGTTGCTCGGGGTTCTGCCAGTCCACCTTGGCGGGTTTCAGCGGCTGGCCGTCGAGGCTCAGGCCGTGCCGCAAGCGCGCGACCTGGGACGCCGGGAAGGCGGACTGCACGTCGGTCTCGACCCGGCCGTAGGCCACGCGCACCAGGTACTCCTTCTCCACGCCGGAGTCCTCGCCGATCAACTGGCGCGCCACGCGGCCGTCCTGCGTCAGCACCAGCAGGCCGGTGGAGTCGATGTCCAGCCGGCCCGCCGGCGCCAGCCCCCGCAGCTGCGAGGGCGCGAAGCGATGCGGCGAGCGGTCTTCGCGCCAGCGGTTGCGGCCCTGCACCAGCACGATGGCGGGCTCGTAGCCGTCCTCCGCCTGGCCGCTGACATAGCCCACGGGCTTGTGGATGAGGACGGTCACCTGGTCGCGCTGGTGGCCGCGCGCCCGGGGGTCGATCTCGATGCGGTCCGCCGGCCCCACCTGCAGGCCCATCACGGCAACGGCCCCGTTCACCTTGACCCAACCCCGGGCGATCCAGTCATCGGCCTCGCGGCGGGAGCACAGGCCGAGTTCGGCCATGCGTTTGTTCAGGCGGCTGGTGGCGGGGGCGGATTCGGCGTTCATGTCAGCCGCGGATTGTGCACAGGGCGCGCTGCTCAGGCGGCCTTGGCCCGCCGCGCCGGTGCGCCGGCCCGCAGCGCCTGCAGGTCCAGCACGCGCAGCCCGCCATATTCCACCTGGATCACGCCCTGCTCCTGCAGCGAGGACAAGGCTTCGTTCACGCGCTGGCGCGACAGGCCGACCAGATAGGCCAGCTCCTGCTGCGTGATGCGCAGCACTTCGCCCACGCCGGGGAACAGCACGGGGTTGAACAGCGCGCCCAGGTTGCGGGCCACGCGCAGGTCGGGGTCGCTCATGCGGTCGATCTCGCGCGCGGCGATGAACTGCGCGAGGCGCTCGTTCAGCTGGTTCATCACGAAGCGGTTGAAGCCGATGGAGTGGTCCAGCAGCCAGTGGAAGGTGTCCACCGGCAGGCCGCCCACCACGCTCTTGCGCAGCGCCTGGATGTCGTAGCGGTACACCTCGCGCTTGAGCACCGTGCCTTCGCCGAACCAGCCGCCGGGCGGCAGGCCGCTGAAGGTGATGGTCTGGCCCTGCGCGTTGTCGGTGCTCATTTTCAGCAGGCCTTCGATCACGCCGAACCAGTAGGTGACCGGGCGGCCGACGCGGCAGAGCGTGTCCCCCGGCAGCGCGTCGCCCACGGAGAGGGCCTGCACCGCCACGTCGCGCTCCTTCGGCAGCAGCACGCCCAGCCAGGGAATGCCGGCCATTTCGCTGGGCGTGGGCCGGCGGCGGCGCTGGTGCAGGGTGAGTTCGGAGGCCATTCGCTTCGGGCACGCCCTATGAGGGCTATCCCTAGGATTGTCGTTGCAAAGACAGAATGACGTCAAACGCGCGCCTACATTCCGCCCCATACGCGAGCAAGGACAGGGCATGGAAACGACTTTCCCCCGGCTGCTGCTGCAGCACGCGGCGCACCGCCCCGGCGCCGCGGCAATGCGCGAGAAGGAATACGGCATCTGGCAGGCGCTGTCCTGGGCCGACCTCGCGCGCATGGTCGACCACCTCGCCTGCGGCCTGCACCAGGCCGGCCTGCGGCGCGGCGAGCACATGGTGGTGGTGGGCACCAACCGGCCGCGCCTGTACGCGACGATGCTGGCGGCGCAGGCGCTCGGAGCCATCCCCATCCCGCTCTACCAGGACGCCGCGTCGGCGGAGTGCGTCTTCCCGATCAACAACGCCGAAGTGCGCTTCGCGATGGCCGAGGACCAGGAGCAGGTGGACAAGCTGCTGGAGATCCGCCCGCAGTGCCCGCAGCTGTCCACCATCTTCTACGACGACCCGCGCGGCCTGCGCAATTACGCGGAGGTCGGCCTGTCCTCGATGGACGCGCTCGAGGCGGCCGGCGAGGCGTTCGGGCGCGAGCATCCCGGCTTCCTGCAGTCCCAGGTGGACGCGGGCTCGCCGGACGACGTGGCCGCGATGTTCTTCACCTCCGGCACGACGGGCCAGCCCAAGGGCGTGGTGCACACGCACCGCACGCTGCTCGATCGCGCGCAGGCCGGCGCCGAATTCGACAAGCTGACCGAGAAAGAGGAAGTGCTGGCCTACATGCCGCCCGCCTGGGTGGGCCAGAACATCTTCAGCTACGCGCAGTGGCTCGCCTGCGGCTACGTGGTGAACTGCCCGGAGTCCGCGGCCACGGTGATGATCGACCTCAAGGAGATCGGGCCCACCTACTACTTCGCGCCGCCGCGGATCTTCGAAGGCCTGCTCACCAGCGTGATGATCCGCATGGAGGACGCCAGCGCCATCAAGCGCAGGATGTTCCACGCCTTCATGGACGTGGCACGCCGCGTGGGCACGGCCATGCGCGCCGGCGAGCGGGTGGGCGCGATCGACCGCCTGAAGTACGCCATCGGCAACGTGCTGGTGTACGGGCCGCTGCGCCCGACCTCTTCACCTTCTACCGCGCCATCGGCGTCAACCTCAAGCAGCTCTACGGCTCCACGGAGACGGCGGTGTTCGTCTGCATGCAGCCGGACCACGAGGTGCACGCCGACACGGTGGGCATTCCCTGCCGCGACGTGCAGATCCAGGTGACCGACAGCGGCGAGATCCTGGTCAAGTCGCCGGGCCTGCTCAAGGAGTACTACAAGAACCCGCAGGCCACGGCCGAAGTGAAGGACCAGGACGGCTGGTACCACACCGGCGACGCCGGCTTCCTGGACGCGCATGGCCACCTGAAGATCATCGACCGCGCCAAGGACGTCGGGCGGCTGGTCGACGGCTCGATGTTCGCGCCCAAGTACATCGAGAACAAGCTCAAGTTCTTTCCCCACATCAAGGAGGCCGTCGCCCTGGGCGACGGCCGCGACATGGTGTGCGTGATGGTCAACATCGACTTCGACGCGGTCGGCAACTGGGCCGAGAAGCGCAACCTGCCCTACGCCGGCTACACCGACCTGGCGCAGAAGCCCGAGGTGTACCAGCTGATCCGGGAGTGCATCGAGAAGGTCAACGCCGACCTGGCCGCCGACGAGAAGCTGGCGGGCAGCCAGGTGCATCGCTTCCTGGTGCTGCACAAGGAACTGGACGCCGACGACGGCGAGCTGACGCGCACCAACAAGGTCCGCCGCGGCTACATCGGGGAGAAGTACGCGGTGCTGCTCGAAGCGCTGTACGGCGGCAAGACCGAGCAGTACGTCGAGACCCAGGTGAAGTTCGAGGACGGGCGCACCGGCAGCGTGAGCGCCACCCTGAAGATCATGGACGTGCGCACCTACCCGCCCCTGAAGGCAGCAGCATGAAGATCGTGGACGACCCAGGCGTGACCACCGCACCCGCACCCGATGCCCCGGAGCCGCGCCGCAAGTTCGGCGAGGTCATCCTCGACGTGCAGAACATCTCGCTGGCCTTCGGCGGCGTCAAGGCGCTCAGCGACATCTCCTTCAACGTGCGCGAGCACGAGGTGCGCGCCATCATCGGGCCCAACGGCGCCGGCAAGAGCTCCATGCTCAACTGCATCAACGGCGTCTACCAGCCGCAGCAGGGCACCATCACCTTCCGCGGCAAGACCTTCGCCCACATGAAGAGCCGGCAGGTGGCCGAGATGGGCATCGCGCGGACCTTCCAGAACCTGGCCCTGTTCAAGGGCATGAGCGTGCTGGACAACATCATGACCGGCCGCAACCTGCGCATCCGCAGCAACATCTTCCTGCAGGCCCTGCGCATCGGCCCGGCCGAGCGCGAGGAGATGCGGCACCGGGCCTACGTCGAACAGATCATCGACTTCCTGGAGATCCAGGCCTACCGCAAGACCCCGGTGGGCCAGCTGCCCTACGGCCTGCAGAAGCGGGTGGACCTCGGCCGCGCGCTGGCGATGGAGCCGCAGGTGCTGCTGCTCGACGAGCCGATGGCGGGCATGAACATGGAGGAGAAGCAGGACATGTGCCGCTTCATCCTGGACGTGAACGACGAGTTCGGCACCACCGTCGTCCTGATCGAGCACGACATGGGCGTGGTGATGGACATCTCCGACCGCGTGGTGGTGCTCGACTACGGCAGGAAGATCGGCGACGGCTCGCCCGAGGAGGTGCGCGCCAACCCCGAAGTCATCAAGGCTTATCTCGGAACCTCGCACTGATATGGCCCCCACGCTTTTCACTACGTGTAATACGCTGCCCCCCGAGGGGGCCTCAGCCTCCTTCGGGCGGCCGTGCGGAGGCTGAATGGGCTACTTCCTCGAAACCCTGCTCGGCGGCCTGATGACGGGCATGCTCTATTCGCTGGTGGCGCTCGGCTTCGTGCTGATCTTCAAGGCCTCCGGCGTCTTCAACTTCGCGCAGGGCGCCATGGTGCTGTTCGCGGCGCTGGCGATGGCGCGCTTCGCCGAATGGCTGCCCCGGTGGCTGGGCTTCGAGAGCCTGTTCCTCGCCAACGCGCTCGCCTTCCTGGTGGCCGGCGCGGTCATGTTCATGGTGGCCTGGCTGATCGAGCGGCTGGTGCTGCGCCACCTGGTGAACCAGGAGGGCGCGACGCTGCTGATGGCCACGCTGGGCATCGCCTACTTCCTCGACGGGCTCGGCCAGACGATCTTCGGCAGCGACATCTACAAGATCGACATCGGCATGCCCAAGGACCCGTACATCGCGTTCGAGTCCACCTTCCAGGGCGGCATCCTGGTGAACAAGGAAGACCTGGTGGCCGCGTTGATCGCCGCGCTGCTGGTGGCGCTGCTCACGCTGTTCTTCCAGAAGACCACCACCGGCCGCGCGCTGCGGGCGGTGGCGGACGACCACCAGGCGGCGCAGTCGATCGGCATTCCGCTGGGCCGCATCTGGGTGATCGTGTGGTGCGTGGCCGGCGTGGTGGCGCTGGTGGCCGGGATGATCTGGGGCTCCAAGCTGGGCGTGCAGTTCTCGCTGTCCACCGTGGCCCTGCGGGCGCTGCCGGTGGTGATCCTGGGCGGCCTCACCTCGGTGCCGGGCGCCATCATCGGCGGCCTGATCATCGGCGTCGGCGAGAAGCTGTCCGAGGTCTATCTCGGCCCCTTCGTCGGCGGCGGCATCGAGATCTGGTTCGCCTACATGCTGGCGCTCGTCGTCCTGCTGTTCCGGCCGCAGGGCCTGTTCGGCGAAAAGATCATCGATCGTGTCTGAAACCCCGACTGCCTAACCATGTTCTACCGCGAAAACGGCCAGTTCAAGACCAGCTACCGCGCCGACCAGCAGATCTTCCCGATCCTGCAGGATCGCTGGGCCGTGCTGGCCCTGGTGGCGGCGGCCTTCGTGCTGGTGCCCATGCTGGCCAGCGACTACATGTTCCGGGCCATCCTGATCCCGTTCCTGATCCTGTCGCTCGCCGCGCTGGGCGTGAACATCCTGGTCGGCTACTGCGGGCAGATCTCGCTCGGCTCGGGCGCCTTCATGGCTGTGGGCGCCTACGCGGCGTACAACGTGCAGCTGCGCATCGAAGCGATGCCGCTGATCCCCTCCATCCTGCTGGGCGGGTTCTTCGCCACGCTGGCGGGAATCGTGTTCGGCATTCCGAGCCTGCGGGTGCGCGGCCTCTATCTCGCGGTGGCGACCCTGGCGGCGCAGTTCTTCTGGGATTGGGCGTTCCTGCGCATCAAGTGGTTCACCAACTACACACCCTCGGGCTCGGTCTCCGTTTCCAACCTGGACGTGATGGGCTGGTCCATCGACACCCCTTACGAGAAGTACCTGTTCTGCCTGGGCTTCCTCACGGTGTTCGCGCTGCTGGCCAAGAACCTGGTGCGCAGCGCGATCGGCCGCGAATGGATGGCGATCCGCGACATGGACGTGGCCGCCGCCGTGATCGGCATCCGCCCGATGTACGCCAAGCTGTCCGCTTTCGCCGTCAGCTCCTTCATCATCGGCGTGGCCGGGGCGCTGTGGGGCTTCGTCTACCTGGGCGCCTGGGAGCCGGCCGCGTTCTCGGTCGACCGCTCGTTCCAGCTGCTGTTCATGGTGATCATCGGCGGCCTGGGCTCGATCATGGGCAGCTTCTTCGGCGCCGCCTTCATCGTCATCCTGCCGATCTTCCTGAACCAGGCGCTGCCTTTGCTGGGCGCGCCCTTCGGCATCAACATCTCGACGGCGGCGGTGTCGCACACCGAGTTCATGGTGTTCGGCGCGCTGATCGTCTGGTTCCTGATCGTCGAGCCGCACGGGCTGGCTCGCCTCTGGGCCATCGGCAAGCAGAAGCTGCGCCTGTGGCCGTTCCCGCACTGAGTTCGTTCCCGCTTCCACTTTCCAAAAAGGAGACAAGGTATGAAATTGCGCAACATGGTCCTGGCGGTCGCGATGGCGGCCACCGCTGCAACGGCCTTCGCCCAGGCCAAGGAGCAGTTCTTCCCGGTGCTGGTCTACCGCACCGGCGCCTACGCGCCCAACGGCGTGCCGTTCGCCAACGGCTACGTCGACTACCTGAAGCTGATCAACGCCCGCGGCGGGATCAACGGGGTGAAGGTGAGCTGGGAGGAATGCGAAACCGGCTATGCCACCGACCGCGGCGTCGAATGCTACGAGCGGCTCAAGGGCAAGAACGGCGGCGCCACGGTGTTCCAGCCCCTGTCCACCGGCATCACCTTCGCGCTGACCGAGAAGGCGCCCGGCGACAAGATCCCGCTGATCACCGCCGGCTACGGCCGCAGCGAAAGCACCGACGGCAACGTCTTCAAGTGGAACTTCCCGCTCACCGGCACCTACTGGGACGCCGCCGACGTGCTGCTGCAGCACGTCGCCAAGAAGGAAGGCGGCTGGGACAAGCTCAAGGGCAAGAAGGTCGCCCTGGTCTACCACGACAGCCCGTACGGCAAGGAGCCGATCCCGCTGCTGGTGGAGCGCTCCAAGATGCATGGCTTCGAGCTGCAGCAGCTGCCCGTCGCCCACCCCGGCGTCGAGCAGAAGTCGACCTGGCAGCAGATCCGCGGCAGCCGGCCCGACTACGTGTTCCTGTGGGGCTGGGGCGTCATGAACTCCACCGCGCTGAAGGAAGCGCAGGCCACGGGCTATCCGCGCGACAAGATGTACGGCGTGTGGTGGGCCGGCGCCGAGCCGGACGTGAAGGACGTGGGTGACGGCGCGCGCGGCTACAACGCGCTGGCGCTGCAGCACGGCGCCGAGCCGAACTCCAAGATCGTCAAGGACGTGCTGGAACTGGTGCATGCCAAGGGCCAGGGCACCGGGCCGAAGGACGAAGTGGGGCAGGTGCTGTACATGCGCGGCCTCTCCGCCGCGATGCTGGCCGTGGAGGGCGTCAAGCGCGCCCAGGAGCGCTACGGCAAGGGCAAGTGGATGAGCGCGGAACAGGCGCGCTGGGGCTACGAGAACCTGGCGCTCGACCAGAAGAAGCTGGACGCCCTGGGCTTCTCCGGCGTGATGCGGCCGATCAGCACGTCGTGCGCCGACCACCGCGGCTCCACCTGGGCCCGGGTCCATACCTGGGACGGCAAGAAGTGGAACTTCACCTCCGACTGGTACCAGTCGGACGACGCCGTGATCAAGCCCATGATCCGCGCCGCCGCCGACCGCTACGCGCAGGAGAAGAAGCTCGAGCGCCGCACGGCTGCGGACTGCCAGACCTGATGTAGTCCACTCCCTCCCCTCCGGGGGAGGGTTGGGGTGGGGGCGTTCTCCCGAGCGCCTCCACCCCAGCCTTCGAGAACGCAGACATGACAACCAACATCGTCCTCAACGTCAACGGCATCGAGGTCATCTACAACCACGTCATCCTGGTGCTCAAGGGCGTGTCGCTGCAGGTGCCCGAAGGCGGCATCGTGGCGCTGCTCGGGGGCAACGGCGCGGGCAAGACGACGACGCTGCGCGCCGTGTCCAACCTGCTCAAGGGCGAACGCGGTGCCGTCACCAAGGGCTCCATCGAGCTGCGCGGCGAGCGCATCGAGAACCTGACGCCCGGCGATCTGGTGCAGCGCGGCGTGGTGCAGGTGATGGAAGGCCGCCACTGCTTCGCCCACCTCACCATCGAGGAGAACCTGCTCACCGGTTCGTACACGCGCAAGAGCAAGGGCGAGATCGCGGCCAACCTGGACAAGGTCTACACCTACTTCCCGCGCCTGAAGCAGCGCCGCACCTCGCAGGCGGCCTACACCTCCGGCGGCGAGCAGCAGATGTGCGCGATCGGCCGCGCCCTGATGGCCAACCCCAGCATCGTGCTGCTGGACGAGCCCTCGATGGGGCTGGCGCCGCAGATCGTGGAGGAAGTGTTCGAGATCGTGAAGGACCTGAACCTGCGCGAGAAGGTGACCTTCCTGCTGGCGGAGCAGAACACCAACATGGCCCTCAAGTACGCGGGCTACGGCTACATCATGGAAAGCGGCCGCATCGTCATGGACGGTCCCGCGGCCGACCTGGCCACCAACGAGGACGTCAAGGAGTTCTACCTCGGCGTCGGCAGCGGCAAGCGCAAGAGCTTCCGCGAGATCAAGAGCTACAAGCGCCGCAAGCGCTGGCTCGCCTGAGCCGCACGGCTGGAGAACCGATGACCCCGTTCTACGACACGCTCGAGACCCGCCCCGCCGCCGAGCGCGAGGCGCAGCTGCTGGCGGCGCTGCCCGCCCAGGTGGCGCACGCGCAGCGGGCTTCCACCGCGTTCGCCGAGATCCTGCAGGGCGTCGATCCCGCCCGGGTGCACAGCCGCGCCACGCTGGCGAGGCTGCCCGTCACCCGCAAGAGCGATCTGTTCGAGCGGCAGAAGGCGCAGCGCGCCACCGATGCGTTCGGCGGCTTCTCCGCCATCGTGCGCGGGCCGGCCATGCCCCGCATCTACGCTTCCCCGGGCCCCATCTACGAACCCGAAGGCAGCACGCGCGACTACTGGCGCATCGGCCGCGCGATGTATGCGGCGGGGTTTCGCAGCGGCGACCTGGTGCACAACGCGTTCAGCTACCACATGACGCCCGGCGCTTTCATGATGGAGTCGGGCGCGCACGCGGTCGGCTGCACGGTGTTCCCGGCCGGCGTCGGCCAGACCGAGCAGCAGCTGCAGGCCATCGCCGAGCTGCGTCCCGTGGCCTATGCCGGCACGCCCAGCTTCCTGCGCATCCTGGTGGAGAAGGCGCAGGAGGGCGGCAGCGACATCGGCAGCCTGCGCAAGGGCATGGTCGGCGGCGAGGCCTTCCCGCCCAGCCTGCGCGACTGGTTCCAGGAGCGCGGCCTCGACGTGTACCAGAGCTACGCCACCGCCGACCTCGGGCTGGTCGCGTACGAAACCTCCTCGCGCCAGGGGCTGGTGGTGGACGAAGGCGTGCTGGTCGAGATCGTGCGGCCCGGCACCGGCGACCCCGTGGCGGCCGGCGAGGTGGGCGAGGTGGTGGTCACGACGCTCAACCCCGGCTACCCGCTGGTGCGTTTCGGCACCGGCGACCTGTCGGCGGTGCTGGAGGGCGAGGACCCGACCGGCCGCACCAACATGCGGATCAAGGGCTGGCTCGGCCGCGCCGACCAGACCACCAAGATCCGCGGCATGTTCGTCCACCCGTCCCAGGTGGCCGACATCGCCCGCCGCTTCCCGGAGATCGTCAGGGCCCGCCTGGTGGTCAGCGGCGAGATGGCCAACGACGTGATGACGCTCAAGGTGGAAGCCGCGGCTGCGCCGCAGGGGCTGGACGCGCGCATCGGCGAAGTGGTGCGCGACGTGACCAAGCTGCGTGCCGAGGTGGAGCTGGTGGCGCCCGGCACCCTGCCCAACGACGGCAAGGTGATCGAGGACGCGCGCAGCTACAAATAGAAACCCCCGCGCTCGTCGCATTACGTATTACCCGATGCTCGCGGGTACCCGGGAATGCCTATCATCCGCCGGTTTACCTTTTGGAGCCTCCCATGAACAAGACGTTCAAGTCCCTCGTTCCCATGGCCCTCGCCGTCGTCGCCGTCGCCGCGGGCGCGCAGGACTTTCCCGGCAGCAAGCCGATCACGCTGATCGTGCCGTTCGCGGCCGGCGGCCCCACCGACCGCGTGGCCCGCGACCTGGCCGAAGCCATGCGCAAGCCCCTGGGCGGCGTCACCGTCGTGGTGGACAACGCCGCCGGCGCCGGCGGCTCCATCGGCGCCAACAAGGTCGCCAAGGCTCCCGCCGACGGCCACACGCTGCTGGTCCACCACATCGGCATGGCCACCATGCCCACCCTGGTGCGCAACATCCCGTTCAAGGTCGAGTCCGACTTCGAGTACCTCGGCCTCATCAACGACGTGCCGATGACGCTGATCGGCAAGCCCGCGCTGCCGGCCAGCAACTTCAAGGAACTCACCGCCTGGATCAACGCCAACAAGGGCAAGATCAACCTGGGCAATGCCGGCGTCGGCTCCGCCTCGCACCTGTGCGGCATGCTGTTCCAGAACGCGATCGGCGTCGACATGACGGCCGTGCCGTACAAGGGCACCGCCCCAGCCATGACCGACCTGATCGGCGGCCAGATCGACCTGATGTGCGACCAGACCACCAACACCACCTCGCAGATCGAGGGCAAGAAGGTCAAGGCATTCGCGGTGTCGTCGCCCAAGCGCCTGATGACCCCGGCGCTGAAGGACCTGCCCACGCTGCAGGAGTCCGGCCTGAAGGACTTCAACGTCAGCATCTTCCACGGCCTGTACGCGCCCAAGGGCACGCCCGCGCCGGTGCTCAAGAAGCTGAACGACGCGCTGAAGGCGGCGCTGAAGGACCCCGACTTCATCAAGAAGCAGGAAGGGCTGGGCGCCGTCGTCGTGGCCGACCGCCGCAGCGACCCGGCCGAGCACAAGAAGTTCGTTGCCGCCGAGATCGCCAAGTGGAGCCCGCTGATCAAGGCCGCCAACGTCTATGTGGACTGACCGGGTGCGTCGTCCGCTTTCCCCCTCCCGCCGCATCGTCCTGTCCGCCGGCGCCGCACTGGCGCTGGCCGCGCTGGCGCCGGCCGCCGTGCACGCGCAGGGCGCCTGGCCGGCCAAGTCCGTGCGCATCGTCGTGCCCTTCGCCGCCGGCGGCACCACCGACATCCTGGCGCGCGCCGTCGCGCAGGAGCTGACCAAGTCGCTCGGCCAGTCCTTCGTGGTGGACAACAAGCCCGGCGCCGGCGGCAACATCGGCGCCGACCTCGTGGCGAAAGCCGCGCCCGACGGCTACACGCTGCTGATGGGCACCGTCGGGACGCAGTCGATCAACAAGTGGCTTTACGCCCGGATGCCTTTCGATCCGCAGAAGGACTTCGCGCCGATCACGCTGGTGGCCGGCGTGCCCAACGTGATGGTGCTGAACGCCGAAAAGGCGGCCGCGCGCAACATCAGCAGCGTGCAGGACTTCATCCGGCATGCCAAGGCCAACCCGGGCAAGCTGAACATGGCGTCCAGCGGCAACGGCACGTCGATCCACCTCGCCGGCGAACTGTTCAAGACGATGACCGGCGTCTACATGACGCACTTCCCGTTCCAGGGCTCGAACCCCGCGCTGTTCAGCCTGGTGGCGGGCGACATGGACGTGATGTTCGACAACCTGCCGTCGGCCATGGCCCACATCAAGTCGGGCAAGCTCAAGGCGCTGGCGGTGACGAGCGCGGCGCGCTCGCAGGCCCTGCCGGACATCCCGACGGTGGAGGAGGCGGGCGGCCCGTCGCTCAAGGGCTTCGAGGCCAGTTCCTGGTTCGGCCTGCTGGCGCCGGCGGGCACGCCGCCGGACATCGTCAACAAGGTGCAGCAGG
Organism: Ramlibacter sp.; assembly: GCA_021323335.1. Classification (GTDB taxonomy): domain Bacteria; phylum Pseudomonadota; class Gammaproteobacteria; order Burkholderiales; family Burkholderiaceae_C; genus Ramlibacter. Next base: position 15,519 of record JAJTCN010000041.1, on the reverse strand, counting down.
CCACGGCCCGCGCGCTGGCGACGCCGGAGATGAAGGAGCGCCTGCTCGCGCAGGGTGCCATCCCCAGCGGCAACACGCCCGCGCAGTTCGCCCAGATGATCGACCGCGAGCTGAAGAAGTGGCAGCCGGTGGTGAAGGCCTCCGGCGCGAAGATCGACTAGCTCACACTCCCCAGACGATCTCCTTCCCGGCGCTGCTGCAGCGCTGCAGCATGTCGAGGAAGGGGACGGCGCGCTGGCGCAGCGAGACGGCGCCGTCGAAGCGCGGCGGCACCTCGCCCTTGGCCCTGGCTTCGTCGATGGCCGCCTGCTGCTCGGCCTCTTCGCGTGCGATCGCCGCGTTCAGGGCCTGCGTCGCGGCCGGCATCTCCTCGGGCAGGATGATGCCCTTGGGCCCCGGGTCCTTGCCGATGATCTCCAGCACGCGCCGCCCGTTGGGCTCCAGCATGATCAGGTCACCCGCCGCCTTGGATTTGAATTTGAAAAGCATGCGGGCAGGTTATCACCGGTAGATGTAGCTGCGGGTGAACGGGTAGAGCGACTGCGCGCCGCGCATCGAACCGGTCCCCATGTTGCCGTCCGGCCGCGTCGCCAGGATCTGGTGCAGCGCGATCCAGCCGTGCTCGAAGGTCATGGCGCAGCCCGACAGGTAGAGCCGGTAGGCGCGCAGCACGGCGCCGGCGCCCTCCTTGCCCTGCGTGCGCTCCAGCACGGCCAGGGCCTCGTCCAGCCGCTCTTCCAGCGCATCCGACCAGGCCCACAGCGTGCGCGCATAGTGCGGCCGCAGGTTTTCGGTGTCCACCATCTCCAGCCCGCCGACGGCCAGGTCGCGCAGGACCAGACTGGGATGCAGCAGTTCGCCGCCGGGGAAGATGTACTTGCCGATGAAGTCGCCCATGCCGGCGCCGAGCTGGCTCGGCTGCAGGCTGCCGGCGGTGATGCCGTGGTTCAGCACCAGCCCGCCCGGCTTGAGCAGCCGGTAGATCTTGCCGAAGTAGGTGGCCATGTTGGCCTGCCCGACGTGCTCGAACATGCCCACCGAGGCGATCTTGTCGAACGGCTGGCCTTCCGGCAGCTCGCGGTAATCCATGATGCGCATCTGCACGCGGCCGCCCAGGCCCTTCTCCTCGATCAGGCGGTTGACGTACGCATGCTGGTTGCGCGACAGCGTGATGCCGGTGGCGTTGACGCCGTAGTGCTCGGCCGCCCACATCAGCAGGCCGCCCCAGCCGGCGCCAATGTCCAGGAAGCGGTCCCCGGGGCGCAGCATCAGCTTGCGGCAGATCAGGTCCAGCTTGGCCTCCTGCGCCTGCGCCAGCGAGTAGTCGGGCTCCGCGAAATAGGCGCACGAGTAGACGCGGCGCGCATCCAGCCACAAGGCATAGAAGTCGTCCGAGACGTCGTAGTGGAAGCGGATCTGCTCGGCGTCCTTTTCCGGCGTATGCAAGGCCAGGGACTTGGCACGCCGCAGCACCTGCGTCCACCAGCGCGTGTCGCTGGCCACCGGGCTGCCCGGCAGCAGCGAGGCCGCCGCCGCCATCACGTCGCGCATGCGGCCTTCGATCCTCACGCGCTGCTCGACATAGTCCTCGGCGATGCGCCCGATCTGGCCGGCGGCGAAGGTGGCCAGGCCGGACCAGTCCCGGAACTCCAGCTGCACCGCCGCATCGGGCGGCCCGATCCGGCGGCCGCCCGGCATGGCGATGGAGATCGGCACGGGCAGGCTGGCGAGCTGCTGTTCGACTTTGTGCTGGAGGGGCTCCATGGGCAATTCTTGCCCCAGCGGGGCCGTGCGTCAACCGGGCCGGAATTGCGGCCCTCCGCGCCACTCCGCTTGCCCCGCGATTAGTTCAGGCCTAAACTATTTAGACCATCAAAAGGACTCCCATGGACATGGAAGCGCGCGCGCACAGCGAGCACCCGGAAGCCCTGCGCCTGTGGCTGCGGCTGCTGACCTGCACCCAGCTGGTCGAGAAGCAGGTGCGCGGCCTGCTGCGCGAGCGGTTCGACACCACCCTGCCCCGCTTCGACCTCATGGCGCAGCTGGAACGCGCCCCCGAAGGCCTGAAGATGAACGAGCTGTCGCGCCGCATGATGGTGACCGGCGGCAACGTCACGGGTATCACCGACCAGCTGGTCGCCGAGCGCCTGGTGGAGCGCATCGACGTCGAGGGCGACCGCCGCGCCTACTGCGTGCGCCTCACCGGCAAGGGCCGCAAGCAGTTCAACGACATGGCGCGCGAACACGAGGACTGGATCGTGCAGGCGTTCTCCGGCCTCACGGACAAGGACATCGCCACCCTGCACAAGCTCCTGGGCAAGGTGAAGGAGCGGGCGACGGCCGAACGCAAGGAGGCCGCGCAATGAGGGCTCCGACCGCTTCCGCCCAGGTCGACCGCTTCGTGCACGACCGCCTGCCGCCGCGCGACCAGTGGCCGCAGCTGCACTATGAATTGCCGGAGCTGCAACTGCCGCCCAGCTTCAACGTGGTGGCCGAACTGCTGGACCGCGCGCCCGAGCGCGGCTGGGGCGCCCGGCCCATGCTGCGTTCGTCGCGCCTCACCCTCACTTACGCCCAGGCGCGCGAGCAGGTCGACCGCATCTGCCGCGTGCTGGTGGACGACTTCGGCCTGGTGCCCGGCAACCGCGTGCTGCTGCGCGGCGGCAATTCCATCGCCATGGCCCTGGCCTGGCTGGCCGTGGTCAAGACCGGCGGCGTCGCCGTGGCCACCATGCCGCTGCTGCGCGCGCGCGAGCTCGGCGACATCATCGACAAGGCGCAGCCCACGCTCGCCCTGTGCGACGACCGGCTGGGCGAGGAACTGGAACTGGCACGGCGGGACCGCCCGGTGCTGCGCGAGGTCGTGCGCTTCAATGCCCCCGGCGCGGCGGGCTCGCTGGAAAGCCGCGCGGCGCAGCGGTCGGGCGAGTTCACCGCCTGCCCGACGTCGGCCGACGACATCTCCATGCTGGCCTTCACGTCCGGCACCACCGGCAAGCCCAAGGCCGCCGTGCACACCCACCGCGACGTGCTGGCCGCCTGCGAAGCCTGGCCGCGGCACGTGCTGCGGGCGACGCCGGACGACGTCGTGGTCGGCAGCCCGCCGCTCGCGTTCACCTTCGGCCTGGGCGGCCTGCTGGTGTTCCCGATGTGGGCCGGGGCCTCGGTGTACTTTCCCGATGCGCCCTACACGCCCGAGTCGCTGGTGCGCACCATCAACGAAGTGGGCGCCACCATCTGCTACACCGCGCCCACGTTCTACCGCCAGGCCGCACCGTTCGCGCGCGAACTGGGCGTGGGCCGCCTGCGCATCAGCGTCAGCGCCGGAGAAGGCCTGCCCGATGCCACCCGCCAGTTGTGGAAGGAGGCGAGCGGCATCGAGATGCTGGACGGCATCGGCGCCACCGAGATGTTCCACATCTTCATTTCCTCGGCGGGCGACCAGGTCCGCCGCGGCGCCGTCGGCAAGGTGGTCCCGGGCTACACCGCGCGCGTGGTCGACGACGAGGGCAAGGAGGTGCCGCGCGGCACCGTCGGCAAGCTGGCCGTGGTCGGCCCGACCGGCTGCAAGTACCTGGAGGAGCCGCGGCAGGCCGACTACGTCCGGGACGGCTGGAACTATCCCGGCGACGCATTCGTGCAGGACGCCGACGGCTACTTCTTCTACCAGGCCCGCGCCGACGACATGATCATCACGGCCGGCTACAACGTCGGCGGGCCGGAGGTGGAGGACGCGCTGCTGAAGCACCCCGCCGTGGCGGAGTGCGGCGTGATCGGCAAGCCCGACGACGACCGCGGGATGATCGTCAAGGCCTTCTGCGTGCTCAAGGCCGGCCATGCCGGCGACGCGGCCATGGTCAAGGCGCTGCAGGACCACGTGAAGGCCACCATCGCACCGTTCAAGTACCCGCGCGAGATCGAGTTCGTCGCCGCGCTGCCGCGCACGGAAACCGGCAAGCTGCAGCGCTTCAAGCTGCGCCAGCAGGGCTGACGGTCAGCGCCGGCGCAGCGTTCCCCAGGCCAGCCCGCAGGCCAGGAGCGCGCTGCCGGCGATCCCCGCCAGCATGGGCACGGGGGCGCCATTGGCGAAGGGAGCGAGCAGGCCCATGACCGCGATGCCCGCCGCGAAGTGCAGGGTCCCGCCCAGCGCCGACGCGGTGCCGGCGATGGTGCCGTGCTCCTCCATCGACAGCACCATGGTCGCCGGGATCACGAGCCCCAGCGCCCCGTAGCCGATGAACAGCAATCCCAGCATCAGGGCGAGCCTGTCGACGCCCGCCAGCTGCACGGCCAGCGCCACCACCATCACCGTGGAATAGGCCGTCACCGCGACCTTCACCATGGGGACCAGACCGAAGCGCGCGCCCCAGCGCGCGGTGAGTTGCGACACGCCGATGAAGGAGGCCGCGTTGGCGGCGAAGGCCACGCTGTACTGGCGCGGCGACAGGCCGTAGTGGTCGATCAGCACGAACGAGGAATTGGCCAGGTAGGCGAAGAAGCTGGCGACGCCGAAGCCGCCGATCAGCGACAGGCCCAGGAAGTGGCTGTCGCGCAGCAGCACGCCGTAGGCATGCAGCGCGCCGCGCAAGCTGCTGCCCACGCGCTCGCCCGGCGGGCGGGTTTCCGGCAGGCTCGTGGCCAGCAGGATGGCCGCCAGCACCGCGGCCACCGCCACCGCCCAGAACACGGAGCGCCAGCCGAAGTTGTCGATCAGCAGGCTGCCGGTCAGCGGCGCCAGGATGGGCGAGACGCTGAACACCAGCATCAGCATCGACATCAGCCGGGCCGCCTCGGTGCCGGTGTGCAGGTCGCGCACCACCGCCCGCGGGATCACCATGCCGGCGCAGGCGCCCAGGCCCTGCACGAAGCGCAGCGCGATCAGCGTCCCCGCGTCGGGCGCCAGCGCGCAGCCGATGCTGCCCACGCCGAACAGCGCCAACCCGAAATACAGCGGCGCCTTGCGGCCCAACATGTCCGACACCGGGCCGTAGACCACCTGCCCGGCGCCGAGCGCCAGGAAGAACACGATCAGGGTCGCCTGCACCGACGCCGGTGACGCGCCGAGCGACTTGCCGATGGTGGGCAAGGCCGGCAGGTACATGTCGATGGCGAATGGGCCGACGGCGGAGACGAGGCCCAGCACGAGCGCCAGGCCGAGGAAGGAACGCTGCATGCCGGGATTGTCGCGGGGGCTCGACGCCGTTGCCGGCGCCGGGATTTCAATGCGGGAAGACGCGCGAGTAGAGGGCGGTGTCGATCAGCCGGCCGTCCTTGGTGGCGGCGCAGCGCAGCATCGCGTCCCGGCCGAATCCGGCCTTCTCCAGCACCCGCATGGAAGGCGCGTTCCATTCGAACACCTGCGCCTCCAGGCGCGCGAACAGGCCTTCGGCGCCGATGCGGTCGGCCAGCGCGCGCGCCGCGGCGCTGGCGATGCCGCGCCCCCAGTGGGTTTCGCCCAGCCAGTAGCCGAACTGCGCGGTCGCCTGGAAGATCCCCTCGCCAGCGATCGCGCCGATGCCCCCGGCCACGCCGCCGTCGACCTCGATCGCCAGTTGCAGGCTGGCCCCCGGGTTGGCGCCGATCGCCAGCCAGAGGTCGGCGTCCTCCGGCGTGTAGGGATGGGGAAAGGTGTGCGTCATGTTGCGCCACACCTTGCGGTTGTTCGCCTGCGCGACCAGCTCCTGCTTGTCGGCCGCGCGCCAGGGGCGCAGCACGCATCCGGGCAGGGCGGTCGGCAAAGGGAAGTGCATGGCGCGATGCTAGCCCAGCATCCGCCGGCGGGGCTCAGCCCCCCAGTTCCTTCACGCGGTCGGAGTTGGTGGTGCTGCGCGCGCCCTTCAGGTGCATCTCGACGTCCGCCGCCTTGTCGCCGACGGCCTGCACCGCTTCGCGCAGTTGGTCCACCGTTGCATCCAGCTTTTCGGCCCACCGCGCGGCAGCCTGGTCGTCGCCCAGGTCGATGCGGTCCGGCTCCACGCCTGCTTGTGTCTGCATGAGGTTCTCCCGTTCGGATGTCCTTCAAGCTAACGCACGCGCGCACGAAGCCGTGTAGGCCGCCGCCGCAGGCTGGGGCGAAGCTGCCGCGCCGGCCCCGTATCATCCGCGCATGCCAGCTTACGCATTCGAGGCACTCGACGCGGAGGGCGCCACCCAGAAGGGCGTGATCGAAGCCGACACGGCCAAGGCGGCGCGCGGGGTGCTGCGCGGCCGTGCGCTGGTGCCGCTGGAAGTGCGCCCGGTGCACACCGGCGAGGGCGCCGGAGCGGGCGGCGCCACCGTGCTGTTCCGCCGGCGCATCTTCAGTTCCACCGAACTCGCCATCTGGACGCGCCAGCTGGCCGGCCTGGTCGGCTCGGGCCTGACGCTGGAGCGCGCGCTGACCGCGCTGGCGGAGGAAGCCGAGAACGAGCAGCACCACCACCTGGTGGCGGCGCTGCGGGCCGAGGTGAACGCGGGCTCGCCCTTCGCCAAGGCGCTGGCGCGCTTTCCGCGCGAATTCTCCGAGATCTACATCGCGGTGGTCGGCGCCGGCGAGCAGAGCGGGCACCTGGGCGCGGTCATGGAACGGCTGGCCGACGACCTCGAGGACCGCCAGGCGCTCAACGCCAAGTTGATGGCGGCCACCCTCTATCCCGCCATCGTCACCGTGGTCGCCATCGGCATCGTGCTGCTGCTGATGACCTACGTGGTGCCGCAGGTGGCCAACGTGTTCGCCGGCAGCAAGCGCGCCCTGCCCTTCCTCACCGTGCTGATGCTGGGCTTCAGCGCCTTCCTGCGCACCTGGGGCATCCCGATGCTGGTGGTGCTGGCGGGCGCATTCTTCCTGCTGCGCCTGTCGCTGCGCAGTCCCGCCTTCCGCGAACGCTTCGATGCCGGCTGGCTGAACCTGCCGCTGGTGGGTCGGCTCTCGCGCGGCTACAACGCCGCGCGCTTTGCCGGCACGCTGGCCATGCTGGCGGGCGCCGGCGTGCCGATCCTGAAGGCGCTGCAGGCCGCCGCCGAAACCCTGGGCAACCGCGCGATGCGCGCAGACGCGCTGGACGCGCTGGTGCTGGTGCGCGAAGGCGCGCCGCTGTATTCGGCGCTGGCGCAGAAGAAGCGCTTCCCCGGCCTGCTCGCGATGTTCGCCCGCCTGGGCGAGCAGACGGGGCAGCTGCCCTCGATGCTGCAACGCGCCGCCAAGCAGCTTTCGGCGGAGGTGCAGCGGCGCGCCCTGCAGTTCGCCACGCTGCTGGAGCCGCTGCTGATCGTCGGCATGGGGCTCGTGGTGATGCTGATCGTGCTGGCGGTGCTGCTGCCCATCATCCAGCTCAACCAGTGGGTACGATAGGGTATGGCCTCGATCTCCCTCGACGACAAGCTGGTGGTGGCGATCTCGTCGCGCGCCCTGTTCGACTTCGAGGAAGAGAACCGGGTCTTCGAAAGCGGCGACGCGGCGGGCTACATGCAGCTGCAGCTGCAGCGCCTGGACGTTCCGGCGCGGCCGGGCATCGCCTTCTCGCTGATCCGCAAGCTGCTGGCCTTCAACGACACCACCTCCCAGCGGGTCGAGGTGGTCGTGCTCTCGCGCAACGACCCGGTGTCGGGCATGCGCGTGTTCCGCTCGGCCAAGCACAACGACATCCACCTGCAGCGTGGCGTGTTCACGCAGGGACGTTCGCCGTTCGGCTACCTGCGGCCGCTGCGGGCGCACCTGTTCCTGTCCGCCAATGCGGACGACGTGCAGCAGGCGCTGGCGGCGGGCTTCCCGGCGGCGCGCGTGCTGACCGAGTCGGTGCTGGCCAGCGCGAACTATCCCAACGAGGTGCGCATCGCCTTCGACGGCGACGCGGTGCTGTTCTCGGACGAGGCCGAGCGCGTGTTCCAGAAACAGGGGCTGGAGGCCTTCCAGCAGCACGAGCTGACCAAGGCCACGCAGCCGCTGCCGGGCGGGCCGTTCAAGCCGCTGCTTTCAGCGCTGCACCGGCTGCAGCTCGCCGCCAACCCGCAGATGCGCATCCGCACCGCGCTGGTCACCGCCCGCAGCGCGCCGGCGCACGAGCGCGCGATCCGCACGCTGATGGACTGGAACATCCAGGTGGACGAAGCCATGTTCCTGGGCGGGCTGCCCAAGGGCGAGTTCCTGCGCGAGTTCGAACCCGACTTCTTCTTCGACGACCAGACGCGGCACGTGGCCCATGCGGCCCTGCACGTTCCCTCGGGGCATGTGTCGGCCGGCATCTCCAACCTGGTTTCCTGATCAGCGCGGCCCGCGAGACTCCCGCCGCGCGATCCAGATCGTCGACGCGCAGATCACCACGCCGCCGATCAGCGTGGAGCGGCTCGGCTCGTCGCTGAAGGCCAGCCACCCGATCAGCGTCGCCCACACCAGGTCGAGGAACTTCACCGACTGCGTGGCCGAGATGTCCGCCGCGGCATAGGAACGCGTCAGGCAGTAATGGCCGGCGCTGCCGAGGATGCCGCACAGCAGGCATAGCAGCCACTGCGCCAGGGTCGGCGCCTGCCAGTGCCACAGCGCCAGCGGCAGGCTGAACAAGGCCACCGAAATCGACTGCCACAGCACGATCACCTCGGTGCGTTCGTAGCGGGTGAGCGCCTTCGTCATGAGGAACGACGCGGCGAACACTGGAGCCGATGCCAGCATCACCAGCGTATAGACGCCGCCCCTGCCCGAGAGCTTGGGCGCCACCACGATCAGCACGCCACCCAGCCCGATCGCCGCGGCCAGCCAGCGCTCCCAGCGCATCGGCTCCTTGAACACCAGCACCGCGCCCAGCATGATGAAGATCGGGCCGGTGAAGCCGATCGCGGTGGTGTCGGCGATGGTGATGTGCGGCACCGCGATGAACCACAGGCACAGGCCGATCGTATGCACGCCGCCACGCGTGAACTGGCCGGCCAGGTTCTGCGGGCGGCAGGCGGCCAGGCCGCCGCGGGCCACCAGCGGCAGCATCACGGCCAGCCCCGTCAGGTAACGCAGGAACTGCACCTGGAAGGGATCGAGCACCAGCGACAGGCCCCGCATGATCGAGTTCAGGACGATGAACAGCAGGCCGGCCGACGCGGACCACAGCAAGGCATGCGTAGTGGCATTCAGCCGCGAGAAGCGCCACTGCGCGACGAGCGCGTGGCGGGCGAGCAAGGTGCGGCGCGTGGGCATGGGCGGGTCACTATAGGTCGGAACGCGAAACGGGAACGAAAGTAGCCCTGACACCCAAGCGACGGCGGGGTCGTGCCGTCGCACCTATGATGGCCGGGTCTTCAGGGCGGGGTGGAATTCCCCACCGGCGGTAGGCGGCGCAAGCCGCGAGCCCGCGAGCGCCTGGAGCCCCCCGGGGCTCCAGGGTCAGCAGACCGAGTCAGATGCTCGGGCCGACGGTCACAGTCCGGATGAAAGAAGATTCGCGTGCACGCGTTGCGCGCGATGTGCGTGCGCTCGTTCGCAAGGACGGGCGTGCGCGTTCTTGCCGCCTTGGAGCGTTTTTGTTCAACCAACAGGAGCGTTTCATGACCACTGCCGTCCTCGAACCCGCCGGCGCCATCGCGCTGGCGCCCCTCCCCGACATCCTTGCCGCCGTCGCCGCCGGCCGACCCGTGCTCGTGCTCGACGACGCCGGCCGCGAGGACGAAGCCGACCTCATCGTCGCGGCCGACCGCATCACGCCGGCCACCATGGCGATGCTGATCCGCGAAGGCAGCGGCATCGTCTGCCTCTGCATCCGCCCGGACCATGCCGACGCGCTGCGCCTGCGCCCGATGGTCGAAGTGAACCGGTCGCGCTACGCCACCGCGTTCACGCAATCGATCGAAGCCGCGCACGGCGTCAGCACCGGCGTGTCGGCCGCGGACCGCGTGCAGACCATCCAGTGCGCCCTGCGTTCCACGCTGGAGCGCAGCGAGATCGTGAGTCCCGGCCATGTCTTCCCGCTGATCGCGCGGGCCGGCGGCGTGCTGGAGCGCCAGGGCCACACCGAAGCGGCGGTCGACCTGGCGGCGCTGGCCGGCTGCACGCCCGCCGGCGTGCTGTGCGAGCTGATGAACCCGGACGGCAGCATGGCGCGGGGCGAACAGGTCAGCGCTTTCGCGCAGCGGCATGGGCTGCTGTGCACGACGGTGGAAGCCGTTCGGCAATATCGGCTGTCGCTCTCGTAGGCTGGGGTGACGCAGGAACCCCAGCGATGCGCGAAGCGCTGGGGTTCGGCTTCGCGCTCACCTCCAGCCTACAGGTTCGGTCTCCTCCCCGAACGGGCCTACTGCGTCTTGACGACGTAGCGCCCGCGCACCTGCCCCGCCATCAGCTTCTGCGCGGCGGCGACGGCCTCGTCGAGGCCGATCTCGGTGGTCATCGACTCCAGCAGCCGCGGGTCCAGGTCGCGCGACAAGCGCAGCCAGGCCTGTTCGCGCAGGTGGATGGGTGCCATCACGCTGTCCACGCCCAGCAGGGCCACGCCGCGCAGGATGAAGGGCGCGACGCTGGCCGGCAGGTCCATGCCCTGCGCCAGGCCGCAGGCCGCCACGGCGCCGCCGTAGCGCACCTGCGCGCAGGCATTCGCCAGCGTGTGGCTGCCCACCGCATCGACCACGCCGGCCCAGCGCTCCTTCTGCAAGGGCTTGCCCGGCGCGGAGAGCTCCGCGCGGTCGATCACGCTGGCGGCGCCGAGCGTGCGCAGGTAATCCGCCTCCGCGCTCTTGCCCGTCGCCGCCACCACCTGGTGTCCCAGCTTGGCCAGCAACGCCACCGCCACCGAGCCGACGCCGCCGGTGGCACCGGTCACCAGCACCTCGCCGTCGCCGGCGCGCAGGCCGTGGCGCTCCAGCGCCAGCACGCACAGCATGGCGGTGTAGCCCGCGGTGCCGATGGCCATGGCCTGGCGCGCGTCGAAAGCGGCGGGGCGGCGGATCAGCCACTGGCCCTTCAGCCGCGCCTTGCCCGCCAGGCAGCCCTTGTGCGTTTCGCCGACGCCGAAGCCGTTGAGCACGACGGCGTCCCCGGGCTTCCACGCGGGCGACGAACTCTCCAGCACCGTGCCCGAGCCATCGATGCCGGCCACCATCGGCCAGCTGCGCACCACCGGCGAGCGGTTGGTGATGGCCAGCCCGTCCTTGTAGTTGAGCGTCGAGTAGTCGATCGCCACGGTGACGTCGCCTTCGGGCAGGAAGGCGTCGTCCACCTCGCGCACGGTGGCGCGGAACTCGGGTTCCTTCTCCAGGACCAGGGCACGGAACATGGTGTCTCCTCTCTTCGACGGCGTGGTCACGCCACGTGCTGGCGCAGCACCTTCACCAGCTGGCCGCTGGTGTTGCGCAGCCGCTGGGCGAGCAACTGCGTGAGCTTGACGAGCAACTTGGCGCCGACGTCCGGACGGGTGCGGATCAACAGGCTGACCGCGGCGCGATCCACCACCGCGGCTTCCACCGTGCTCAGCGCCCAGCAACTGGCGTAGCGCGGCTCGCCGTCGAACATCGACATCTCGCCCAGGACCGCGCCCGTGCGCAGCACCGCCAGCCGCGTGTTGTCGCCGCGCTCCTCTCGCGCGGCCTCGGGGCCGATGCGCTTGCCGACGTCCACCGTGCCATTGAGCAGCAGCATCATCCAGTCGTTGGCGTCCCCTTCGACGATGAGCATCTGCCCCGGCTGCGCGCGCACGTGCAGCATCAGCGAGCCGAACGCGTCCACCTCCGCGTTGGTGAAATCCTGCAGCAACGGGCTTTGCTGCTTCAGCCCCGGCCACTGCGACAGGCGCTCGCAGGCGCCGAGGACCTCGAGTCCCGCCGCCTGCATCTGCTCCTGGAGCGTGCCGGCAGCCACTACCGCTGCTCCAGCCAGGCGGCGATGTCGCGCGCCACCGCGTCGGTGGCGGCCGTCAGCGCCCGCACGCCGCCCGCCGCGTCGGCGCTGGGCGCGGGCTGTTCGATGTCGAAGCTGCGTTGCGCCACGAAGCGCTCGCCGGCCGGCGTGTTCTCCAGCAAGGTACCCCGCAGCCGCAGCACGCCCTTGCTGTCGCTGGCCGAGTCGAACCGGTGGTTGAACTCCTCCAGCCGCACGCGCAGCACCAGCGGCACGCTCCTGGAACGCTGGGCCAGCGCCGCCGACGCCGTTTCGTCCAGCACGGCGCGGTCGCGGCTGAGCACGGTGCGCAGCCTCTGTGACACCAGCTGGCCGGGCGGGGCCGACCAGCGCGCCAGCGCATAAGGCCGCAGCTGGTAGGCGTCGTCGTAGGCCAGGCGATAGAGCACCGCGGTGGACTCCAGGGTGACGTTCACCTCCGGCGCCGCCAGCAGCAGCGCCGGCCGGGACGGGGTGGGGACCACCGAACCTACTGGCGGCGGCCCGAAGTCGTACACCACCTGGCGCGCCGGCTTGTCCGGCAGCGCACTGCAGGCCGCCAGCGCGGACAGCAGGACGAGGCTGAGAAGGCGGCGGATCATTTGCGGCTCCCGGGGACCTGGAAGCCGGGTTCACCGGGTCCCGGCGGCACGGCACCGTCGCCGTACACGAGCGACTGCGGGTTGTCGCTCAGCTGGTTGAGGGTGCGCGTCAGGGTGCGGGCCGCGCGGCCGGTGTCGTCCGCCGCCCGGTTCACCCGCGGCAGCGTGGAGACGCTCAGGTTCTCGGCGGCGCCGGACAGGGCGTCGGTGCCTTCGGAGATGCGGTCGAACGGCCCGCCCGGTGCGTTCATGCGCTCGGCGGCCTTGCCGAACTGCGCGGCGGTGACACCCACCTGGTCGGCCGCCTTCTGCAAGCCGCGCATGGTGGTGGTGGCCTCGGCCAGCGCCGGGTCGAGCCGGCGGTTGACCGTGCTGTCCAGGCTCTTCGCCAGCTGGTTGGCGCTGTCGGAAGCGCGGGCGATGTTCTCCAGCGCCGAGGCGATGCGCTTCTGGTTGGTGTCGTCCAGCAGGGCGTTGACGCGCTCGGTGGCGGTCTGCACCTGCTCGAGGATCACCTCGCCTTTTTCCTCCAGCCGCTGCAACAGGCCGGGGCGCAACGGGATGCGCGGCGGCACTTCGTCGTTGGGCTCCAGGCGCGGTGAGGGCTTGCCGTCGTCGGACAGCTGCACGAACGCCAGGCCGGTCACGCCCTGGTAGCTCAGCGTGGCGAAGCTGCCGCGGGTGAGCGGCGTCTCGCGGTCCACCTCCAGCCGGATCAGCACGTTGCCGGCGACCTTGGGGTCGAAACCGATCTCCCGGACCTTGCCGACGTCGACGCCGCGAAAGCGCACCGGCGCCTGCTCCTGCAGGCCGCTGACCGTCTCGCGGGTGGAGATCTCGTAGCTGTCGCGCGCGCCGGTGTCGCGCGTGAGCCAGGCGGCGAGCGCCAGCACCAGCGCGGTGAGCAGCGCGACGAAGATGCCCGCGGCGAGGGCATGGGCCTTGTTTTCCATGGTGTGTGTTTTACCCTTTCAGATGGCGAACGGGTATTCGCGCAGCAGTTCCATCGCCCTTTGGCCACGCTCTCCCAGGAAGAAATCCTCCACGAACGGATGCCGGAAGGCGATCACGTCGCGCGGCCGGGCCGTCACGATCACGCGCTGTTCGGCCAGCACGGCGATGCGGCTGGACAGCTCGAACAGCGTGTCCAGGTCGTGCGTCACCATCACCACCGTCAGCGCCAGGTCCCGGTGCAGCGAGCGCAGCAGCTGCACGAAGCCGTCGGAGCTGTCCGGGTCCAGCCCGGCCGTGGGCTCGTCCAGCAGCAGCAGCGGCGGATCCATGATGAGGGCCCGGGCCAGCGCCGCGCGCTTGATCATGCCCCCGGACAGCTCCGAGGGCATCTTGTCGGCGTCGCCCGGCTTGAGGCCCACCATCTGCAGCTTGACCATCGCCGCATCCTCGATCAGCCGGTGCGGCAGGGTCTTGTGTTCGCGCAGCGGGAAGGCGATGTTCTCCAGCACCGTGAAGGCGGAGAACAGCGCGCCGTGCTGGAACAGCATGCCGATGCGGCTGGAGGCGCCGCGCCGCGACAGCGCCTGCAGCGGCTGCCCCATGATCCGCACCTCGCCGGCGGCGGGGCGCTCCAGCCCCAGGATCTGCCGCAGCAGCACGGTCTTGCCGGAGCCGGAGCCGCCGACGATGGACAGCACCTCGCCGCGCTGCACCGTGAGGTCCAGGTCCTTGTGGATCACCACGCGCCGGTCCGGCATGTTGAAGATGGAGGAGAGCTTGCGGATCTCCACCATCGGTCCCTCGGTCGGCAGCGTCTCGATGGCTTCCTGCTCCTCCATCACATCCCCACGTGGCTGAAGAGAACGGCGAACAGCGCGTCCACCAGGATCACCACCGTGATGGCCGTCACCACCGACGCCGTCGTGCCCTGCCCCAGGCTCTGGGTGTTGGGCTGCACCCGCAGCCCGAAATGGCAGCCGATCAGCGCGATCAGGATGCCGAACACCACCGACTTGGACATGCCCAGGACCAGGTTCTCCACGCTCACCGCCGACGGCAGCGCGTTGAGGAAGAAGATCGGGCTGATGCCCAGCGACAGGTCGGCGGCGACCATGCCGCCCAGCAGACCGCAGACGGTGGTCCAGCCGGAGATCAGCGGCATGGCGATGGCCAGCGCCATCGCCCGCGGCATCACCAGCCGGTAGGTGTGGGAGATGCCCATCACCCGCATCGCGTCCAGTTCGTCGGTGACGCGCATCACGCCGATCTCGGCCGTGATGGCCGACCCGCTGCGGCCGGCGATCAGGATGGCGGCGAGCATGGGGCCGAGCTCGCGCACCAGAGACACGCCGAGGATGTCGACGATGAACGCATCGGCGCCGAACTGGCGCAGCTGCTGCGAGGTGAGGTAGGCCAGCACCACGCCGATCAGCCCGCCGACCAGGGCGGTGATCGGCAGGGCCGTGGCGCCGATGCGGTACAGGTGGCCGGAGAAATCCCGCCACGGTCCGTGGTGGGGCGCGCGCACCAGCTCGCGCAGGTCCAGGGTGAGGCGGCCGAGGAGCCGGATGAAGCCCGTCAGGTGGCCCACGCCGCGCAGCAGGCTGGCGCCGAACGCCAGGAACAGGGTCCACGGCCCGGCACGCGGCCGCCGTTCACGCTTGCGGGTGAACTGCGCCACCCGCTCGAGGATGGTGCGCTGCGCCGGCAGCAGGTCCACGTTCTCCGGCCAGCGCTGGCCCCACTGGTTCCACAGCATCTGCGCGCCGACGTGGTCCAGCACCGCCTGCCGCAGGTCCCATGCACCTGCGCGGTCGCCGGGGAGGTCGCGTTGCAGGTTGCGCACCAGGCGCGGGCGGGCGAACTGGGCGGCCGTCCAGTCGCCCTGGAGGCGAACGGCGCCGCCGGGCGCTGGCTCTCGTTCGAAACGGGGCGTGGCGTCGGTCATGGTTTTTGGGAGCCGCCCATCGTAACGGCAGAGCCACTTCCTGTCGTGTAGGAGAAAGGGCCGGGCGGCTCCGGGCGGGTATAACGCCGGCAAAGGAGAATGACCATGGGCTCCACCGTCCGCATCGGCGGCGCCTCCGGCTTCTGGGGCGACAGCAGCGTCGGCGCGCCGCAGCTGGTGCAGCAGGG
>JAJTCN010000129.1 GCA_021323335.1 Ramlibacter sp. | reverse complement strand
AGCTCGTCGTCCTCGATGAACTCGACGCCGTACTCCAGCGTCAGGTCGATCGGCGGCGTCATCTTGATCGCGTCTTCCTTGCCGGACACGCGGAAGTTGGTCAGCTGCTTGGTGCGCGTGGCGTTCACCACGAGGTCGTTGTCGCGGTTGTGGATGCCCACGATCATGCCTTCGTACACCGGGTCGTTCGCCTTCACGAACATGCGGCCACGGTCGTCCAGCTTGCCCAGGGCATAGGTGAAGATCTCGCCGTCGTCCATGGAGATCAGCACGCCGTTCTTGCGGCTGGCAATCTCGCCCTTGAACGGCTCGTAGCCGTCGAAAATGTTCGAGATCAGGCCGGAGCCGCGGGTCAGGTTCATGAACTCGTTCGAGAAGCCGATCAGGCCTCGCGCGGGGATGCGGTACTCCAGGCGCACGCGGCCGCGGCCGTCCGGCTCCATGTTCACCAGCTCGCCCTTGCGTTCGCCCAGCGCCTGCATCACGCCGCCCTGGTGCTGGTCCTCGATGTCGGCGGTGACCAGCTCGATCGGCTCGTGCTTCTCGCCATTGATGGTGCGGAACACCACGCGCGGCTTGGACACGGCCAGCTCGTAGCCTTCGCGGCGCATGTTCTCCACCAGGATGGTCAGGTGCAGTTCGCCCCGGCCCATCACCTCGAACACACCTTCCTGGTCGGATCTGGCGGCTGGTCACGTACTTGCCTTCGCGGCCGGCCAGCGGGCTGGTGTTGACGCAGAAGTTCATCGTGAGCGTCGGCTCGTCGATCTTCAGCATCTGCAGCGGCGCCGGATTGGCCGGGTCGGTGATCGTCACGCCGATGCCGATCTCCTCGATGCCGTTGATGAGAACGATGTCACCGGGGCCGGCTTCCTTGACCTGGACGCGCGTGAGGCCTTCGAAGGTCAGCACCTGGTTGACCTTGCCCTTGATGGCCTTGCCGTCGGGGCCTTCCATGACCAGCACTTCCTGCATCGGGCGGATGGTGCCGGCGTTGACGCGGCCGACGCCGATGCGGCCGACGAAGCTGGAGTAGTCCAGCGCGGAGATCTGCAGTTGCAGCGGCGCGGCCGGGTCGCCCTTGTGCTCCGGCACGTGCGACAGGATCGTGTCGAACAGCGCGGACATGTCCTTGCCCCACTGCTCGCCGGGCGCGCCCTCTTCCATCGAAGACCAGCCGTTGATGCCGGAGGCGTAGACCACCGGGAAGTCGAGCTGGTCGTCGGTGGCGCCGAGCTTGTCGAACAGGTCGAAGGCGGCGTTGACCACCTTGTCCGGGTTCGCGCCCGGCTTGTCGACCTTGTTCACCACCAGGATCGGGCGCAGGCCCAGGGCCAGCGCCTTCTTGGTGACGAAGCGGGTCTGCGGCATCGGGCCTTCCTGCGCGTCGATCAGCAGCACCACGCCGTCCACCATGGACAGCGCGCGCTGGCCAGGATGGTGATGCCGCGCTCGCGTTCGATGGCGTTGTTGTCCATCACGGTGTCGACCACCTTCTCGTGTTCGGCGAAGGTGCCGGACTGCCGCAGAAGCTGGTCGACCATGGTGGTCTTGCCGTGGTCGACGTGGGCGATGATGGCGATGTTTCGGATTTGCGTCATACGTTCTCTGGCTCGGCTACGCCGAGGATTTGCTGGATTTCGATCGGGCTCAGCAGGCGGGACGGGATCAGTTCGCCGGCCTGCACGTGGGCGGTGCCGAGGAGCGCGCGCGGTGCGTCCCCGAACACCGCGACCTGGGAAGCATCGGGCCAGCCGCCGCGCCGGCGCAGGCCACTCAGGAAGCGCCCGGCATCTTCGCTGCCGAGCGTGACGGGCGTGTGGCCGGGAAGCAGCGCCTGAACCGGCAACAGGCGCGCCTGTCTTTCAGATTCGGGCAGCGCCTCGAGTTCCGCCAGCGTGATGCACTGGTCCACGGCAAACGGCCCGGTGGCAATTCTTCGCAGCGAGACCAGGTGCGCGCCGCAGCCCAGCGCCTGGCCGATGTCCTCGCCCAGGGTCCGGATGTACGTCCCCTTGCTGACCTTGGCCAGGATGCGCAGCAGCCCGGGGCCGACCAGCGACAGCTGGAGCGCGAACACCGTGACCTGGCGCGGCTCGCGCTCGACTTCGATGCCGGCCCGTGCGTACTCGTAGAGGGCGCGGCCGTCCTTCTTCAACGCGCTGTGCATCGGCGGCACCTGGGTGAGCGCCCCTGTGAACCGGGCCTGGACCTGGGCCAGCACTTCGGGAGACAAGCCGGGCACCTCGCGCCGCTCGATCACCTCGCCCTCGGAGTCGCCGGTGGCTGTGCGGACACCCAATTGCGCCACCGCCTCGTAGCTCTTGTCGGCGTCCAGGTGCAGCTGGCTGAATTTGGTGGCCGCGCCGAAGCACAGCGGCAGCACGCCGGTGGCCATCGGGTCCAGCGTGCCGGTATGGCCGGCCTTTTCCGCCCGCAGCAGCCACTTGGCCTTCTGCAGTGCGTCGTTGCTGGAGATCTCCAGCGGTTTGTCGAGCAGCAACACCCCATGCACAGGGCGCCGCTGCACCCTGGTGCGTGGCGCGTTCATGGCTACTCCTCCTTGGAACGGGAGGAGACCGCCTTGGCGATCAGGGCGTTCATGTCGGCCGCGCGCTCGGTGGTGCGGTCGAACTGGAAATGCAGCGTCGGCACGGTGTGGATGTGCAGGCGCTTGAACAGGTGGTTGCGCAGGAAGCCGGCCGCCTGGTTGAGCGCCTCGGTGGTCTCCACCGGGTCGCCCACCAGCAGGCTGAAGAAGATCTTGGCGTGGGCGTAATCCGGCGTGACTTCCACCGCATTGATCGTGACCATCCCCACCCGCGGGTCCTTCAATTCGCGGGCGATGATCTCCGACAGATCGCGCTGGATCTGGTCGGCGACCTTGAAGCCGCGGTTGGGGGTGGCTGCCTTGCGCTTCACGATCAGAGGGTCCGCGCGATTTCCTTGACTTCGAAGAATTCGAGCTGGTCGCCTTCCTTGATGTCGTTGTAGTTCTTCAGCTTGATGCCGCACTCGAAGCCTTCCTTGACCTCGCGCACGTCGTCCTTCAGGCGCTTGAGCGACTCCAGCTCGCCGGTGTAGATCACCACGTTCTGGCGCAGCAGGCGGAAGTGCGCGCTGCGCGTGACCATGCCGGAGGTGACCATGCAACCGGCCACCGTGCCGATCTTGGAGGCCACGAACACCGTGCGGATCTCGGCGGAGCCGATGACCTCTTCGCGCTTCTCGGG
This sequence comes from Ramlibacter sp., assembly GCA_021323335.1. GTDB lineage: Bacteria > Pseudomonadota > Gammaproteobacteria > Burkholderiales > Burkholderiaceae_C > Ramlibacter. The sequence continues at coordinate 4,739 of JAJTCN010000129.1, read as the reverse complement.
CGCCAGCATCCCGGACATCGCCGCCTTCAGTTCATCGACGGCGTCGTAGATGATGTTGTAGTAGCGGATGTCGATGCCGTTGCCTTCGGCCAGCTTGCGCGCGCCGGAATCGGCCCGCACGTTGAAGCCGATGATCACGCCCTTGGCGGCGATCGCCAGGTTGACGTCGGACTCGCTGATGCCGCCCACGCCGGCGTACACCATCTGCACCTTGACCTCTTCGGTCGACAGCTTCAGCAGCGACTGCGCCAGCGCTTCCTGTGAACCCTGCACGTCGGCCTTGATGATGATCGGCACCGTCTTGACCGCGCCCGCCGTCATGTCGGAGAACATGTTCTCCAGCTTGGCGGCCTGCTGGCGCGCCAGCTTGGTGTTGCGGAACTTGCCGGCACGGTAGGTGGCGATCTCGCGCGCGCGGCGCTCGTCGGTCATCACCATGAACTCGTCGCCCGCCTGCGGCACTTCCGTCAGGCCCTGGATTTCCACCGGGATGGAGGGACCCGCGGACTTGATCGACTTGCCGTTCTCGTCCAGCATGGCGCGCACGCGGCCGTAGGTCTGGCCGGCCAGCACCACGTCGCCGGTCTTCAGCGTGCCGGATTGCACCAGCACGGTGGCGACCGGGCCGCGGCCCTTGTCCAGCTGCGCTTCGATCACGAGGCCCTTGGCCATCGCTTCGACCGGCGCCTTCAGCTCCAGCACTTCGGCCTGCAGCAGCACCTGCTCCAGCAGGGCGTCGATGCCCATGCCGGTCTTGGCGGACACCGGCACGAACGGCGACTCGCCGCCGTACTCCTCGGGCACCACTTCCTCGACCACCAGTTCCTGGCGGACGCGGTCCTGGTTGGCGTCGGGCTTGTCCATCTTGTTGATGGCCACCACGATGGGGACGCCGGCCGCCTTGGCGTGCTTGATGGCTTCGCGGGTCTGCGGCATGACGCCGTCGTCCGCCGCCACCACCAGGATCACGATGTCGGTCGCCTGGGCGCCGCGGGCACGCATGGCGGTGAACGCCTCGTGGCCGGGGGTGTCCAGGAAGGAGATCATCCCGCGCTCGGTCTGGACGTGGTACGCCCCGATGTGCTGCGTGATGCCGCCCGCTTCGCCCGCCGCCACCTTGGCGCGGCGGATGTAGTCCAGCAGCGAGGTCTTGCCGTGGTCGACGTGGCCCATGACGGTGACCACCGGCGCGCGCGGCAGCGCCTCGGCGGCGGCCTGGCCCGGATCGTCCTCGGTGAAGGCTTCCGGGTCGTCCAGCGCCGCGGTCACGGCCTTGTGGCCCATTTCCTCGACGAGGATCATCGCCGTGTCCTGGTCCAGCTGCTGGTTGATGGTGACCAGCTGGCCCATCTTCATCAGCACCTTGATCACTTCGGACGCCTTGACGGCCATCTTGTGCGCGAGCTCGGACACCGTGATGGTTTCCGGCACGTGCACTTCGAGCACGCGCTGCTCCACCGGCGCGGCCTGCTGGTGGTGGTCGTCGCGGTCACGCGAGTCCCGGCGGCCACGCGGGCCGCCGCGCCACGAATTGCGGCCGACACCGCCGGACGAATCGCCGCGGGTCTTGATTTCCTTCTTCTTGGCAGGATCGTTCGCCCAGCTGGAGGACAGCTTGGCGGACTTGACTTCCTTGCCGGCGCCGGGCGCGGCCGGGGCGGCGGGCGCACCCGGGCGGGCCGGTTGGGCCGGCGGCTTGTGCAGCGTGCCCTTGACGCCCGGCTTGCCGGGTTCCGGCGCCTTGGCCACCGGCTTTTCGGGCGCCTTGGCGACCAGCACCTTCTTGGGCGTGCTCATCATCGAGCGGATCGCGGCGGCCTCGGCTTCGGCCTTGCGGCGGCGCTCGCCGAGGTCGTGGGCCCGTGCGGCCTCTTCGTCGGCGCGGGCCTTCGATTCGGCGGCGGCCTTCTCGCGGGCTTCGACAGCGGCTTTTTCGCGGGCCTCGCCTTGCGCCTTGGCCACGGCCTGGGCCGCTTCGACCTCGGCCGCCTTGGCGGCGGTGGCGCCGGACTGCGCGGCCGAATACGCCTCGGCGCGGGCGTCGGCCGCCTTCTCCGCGACGGCGCGGGCCTCTTCAGCCTCGCGCAGGCGGGCTTCCTGTTCCTCGCGCTCGCGGCGCTTGGCGGCCAGCTCTTCTTCCTGGCGGCGGATCAGCTCGGCCTGGCGGCGCGCTTCTTCCTCGCGGCGGGCCAGTTCGGCGTCGTCCGGACCCGAGGGGCCGGAGGGCTGCTGCTGCGCCTCCGGCGCTTCCACCACGGCGGTGTCGGAGCCGTCGTCACGCTTGATGAAGGTGCGCTTCTTGCGGACCTCCACCTGGATGGTGCGCGCCTTGCCGGTGGAGTCCGCCTGCTTGATCTCGCTGGTGGACTTCTTCACCAGGGTGATCTTCTTGCGTTCGGGCGTGGCGGTGCCGTGGCTGGCCTGGAGGTAACCCAGCAGCTTCTGCTTGTCCGCGTCCGACAGCGGATCGGTCGGCGCGGACTTGGCCACGCCGGCGCTCTTCAGCTGTTCGAGCAGCGTTTCGGGGGATTTCTTGAGTTCATTGGCGAACTCGGCGACGGTGGTACTCGACATGTGTTCTCAGTTCCTCCCATCATTCATGGGCGGCCGTGGCCGCAGCGCCCGTGAACCAGTGTTCACGCGCCTTCATGATCAGGGTCTTGGCTTCTTCCGCGGATTGGCCGGTGATGTCTGTCAATTCATCGACGGCCAGGTCGGCCAGCTCGTCGCGGGTGTGCACGTTGGCATCGGCCAGCTGGGCGATCAGCTGCGGATTCAGGCCTTCGAGGTCGCGCAGGTCCTGCGAGACTTCCTCGACGCTCTCCTCGCGGGCGATTTCCATCGTCAGCAGGGCGTCCTTGGCGCGGGTGCGCAGCTCGTTGACCGTGTCCTCGTCGAACGACTCGATCTCCAGCATCTCCGAGATGGGGACGTAAGCCACTTCTTCCAGGCTGGTGAAGCCCTCGACGATCAGGATGTCGGCGATCTCCTCGTCGACGTCGAGCTTTTCCATGAACAGCGCGCGGATGCCGGACTGCTCCTCCGCCTGCTTCTGGGCGGACTCGTTGGCGTCCATGATGTTGATCTTCCAGCCCGTGAGCTCGGAAGCCAGCCGCACGTTCTGGCCGCCGCGGCCGATGGCGATGGCGAGGTTCTCCTCGTCGACCACCACGTCCATGGCATGCTTTTCCTCGTCGACGACGATGGAGCTGACGTTGGCGGGGGCCAGCGCGCCGATCACGAACTGGGCCGGGTCCTCGGACCACAGCACGATGTCCACCCGCTCGCCGGCGAGCTCGTTGGTGACCGCGTTGACGCGCGAGCCGCGCACGCCGACGCAAGTGCCGATGGGGTCGACCCGCTTGTCGTGCGAGACCACGGCGATCTTGGCGCGGCTGCCCGGGTCGCGGGCGCAGCTCTTGATCTCCAGCAGGCCCTGCTCGATCTCGGGCACTTCCTGGCGGAACAGCTCGATCATGAACTCGGGCGCCGAGCGCGACAGGATGATGGGCGCGCCGCGCAGCGTCAGGTCCACCTCCATGATCATGGCCCGGACGCGGTCGCCGTTGCGCAGGTTTTCCTTGGGGATCATCTCGCCGCGGCGCAGGCGCCCTTCGACGCGCCCGCTCTCCACGATGATGTCGCCCTTGTCCATGCGCTTGACGGTGCCCACGAAGATCTTGTCGCCGCGCGACATGAAGTCGTTCAGCAGCATCTCGCGCTCGGCGTCGCGGATCTTCTGCAGGATGACCTGCTTGGCCGCCATGGCGCCGATGCGGCCGATCGGCATCGACTCGATGGCTTCCTCGATGTACTCGCCCTCTTCCGCGCCGGCCACCCGTTCCTGGGCGTCCATCAGCAGTTCTTCGGCGTCGGGGTTCTGCAGGCCGGCGTTGTCCGGCACCACCAGCCAGCGGCGGAAGGTTTCGTAGTCGCCGCTGTCGCGGTCGACGGCGACGCGGATGTCGACTTCGCCCTGGTACAGCTTCTTGGTGGCCTGCGCCAGCGCGGCTTCGACCGCGCCGAACACCACGTCGCGTTCGACGTTCTTTTCGCGCGAAATGGCGTCCACCAGCATCAACAGTTCGCGATTCATTTCCCTTGCTCCTGAACCCCGGCGCGCTTGCGCCCCTTGAAATCCACAATCGGTGCCAGACGGGCTTCCTTGATCTCGTCCAGCGTGAAACCCAGGACGTGCAACGGCGGCACTTCCTTCTTCTTCGATACCTTCTTGCCCGGCACCGGCGCCGGCTCATCGCTCCAGGCGACCTGCCACCCCTTGCCGTCAGGCGACTGCGCCAGCGTGCCGCGAAACTTGCGGCGGTTGGCGGCCACCTGCCCGGCGGCCGCGGCACCCATGGGCGCCTTCAGCGTGACGTCGACCACCTCGCCGGCGAAGCGCTCGAAATCCTGCTCGCCCCGCAGCGGCCTGTCGATGCCCGGCGAGGACACCTCGAGCCGCTTGTAGTCGACCTCCTCGACTTCGAGCGTGTACTGCAGTTGCCGCGTGACACGTTCGCAGTCTTCGACGTTGACGATCTTCTCGCTCCCCCGTTCCCAGGGGAAGTCGATCGTCACGCGCAAAGTGCCCCCGGCGGAGCGTTCCAGCTCCACCAGCTCATAGCCGAGCCCGGCCACGGTTTGCGCGACGATGTCCTGCAGTGCCAAGTTGGTAGTCGATCAGCCAAAAAAAACGGGCGGTGATTACCCGCCCGTTTGGTCGTGAAGGCGGTATTGTA
>JAJTCN010000128.1 GCA_021323335.1 Ramlibacter sp. | reverse complement strand
ATCAACATCTCCACCGACCAGCGCCTGCTGCTGGTGGAGCCGCAGGAATTCGTGATCGACGGCCAGGACGTGAAGGAGCCGATCGGCATGAGCGGCATCCGGCTGGAAGCCAAGGTGCACATCGTCACCGGCGCCCAGAGCGCGGCCGAGAACATCATCAAGTGCGTGCGCCGCTGCGGCCTGGAGGTGGAGCAGCTGCTGCTGAACCCGCTGGCCTCCAGCAGCGCCGTGCTGTCGGAAGACGAGAAGGAGCTGGGCGTGGCGATGGTGGACATCGGCGCCGGCACCACCGACATCGCGATCTTCACCGGCGGCGCCATCCGGCACACCGCGGTGATCCCGATCGCCGGCGACCTGATCACCAGCGACATCGCGATGGCGCTGCGCACGCCGACCAAGGACGCCGAGGACATCAAGGTGGAGTCGGGCTTCGCCAAGCAGCTGCTGGCCGACCCGGAGACGCAGGTGGAGGTGCCGGGGCTGGGCGACCGCGGCCCGCGCATGCTGTCCCGGCAGGCGCTGGCCGGCGTGATCGAGCCGCGGGTGGAAGAGATCTATTCGCTGGTGCAGCAGGTGATCCGCGAGTCGGGCTACGAGGAAGTGCTGTCCTCGGGCATCGTCATCACCGGCGGCAGCTCGGTCATGCCGGGCATGGTGGAACTGGGCGAGGACATCTTCCTCAAGCCGGTGCGCCGCGGCGTGCCGCGCTACCACGGCGCGCTGTCCGACATGGTGTCGCAGCTGCGCGCCGCCACCGTCATGGGTCTGCTGGAAGAGGCGCGGCTGGCGCGCGTGCGCGGCTTCAAGGTGGCGCAGCAGCACGGGTCGGTGAAAACCGCATTTGGCCGCATCAAGGATTTCATCGTGGGGAACTTCTGAACATGGAACACAAGCCCTGGCTCGCCCGTGGTTCTCCACCCCATTCAAGAAAGGAGCGATATCGGTGCACCGATCCACCGCTTCCGCGTTGATAGCGCAACACCAACAAGATAGTCAGTGGCAACTGCAACGAATCAGGAGTACGCAATGAGCATCGAAATGATCGAAGTCGAGGAGTTCCACCAGGGCACGCAGATCAAGGTGATCGGTGTCGGCGGTGGCGGGGGCAACGCGGTCGCGCACATGATCGAGCGCGGCGTGCAGGGCGTGGAGTTCGTCTGCGCCAACACCGATGCGCAGGCGCTGGCCCGCAGCTCGGCGCACAAGCACATCCAGCTGGGCGGCAGCGGGCTGGGCGCCGGCAGCAAGCCGGAGAAGGGCCGCGAGTGCGCGGAGCTGGCCGTGGAGAGCATCCGCGAGGCCATCTCCGGGGCGCACATGCTGTTCATCACCGCCGGCATGGGCGGCGGCACGGGCACCGGCGCCGCGCCGGTGATCGCGCGGGTGGCCAAGGAGATGGGCATCCTGACCGTGGGCGTGGTGACCAAGCCGTTCGACTGGGAAGGCGGCCGCCGCATGACCAACGCCGACAACGGCCTGGCCGAACTGGAAGCCAACGTCGATTCGCTGATCGTGGTGCTCAACGAGAAGCTGCTGGAAGTGCTGGGCGACGACATCACCCAGGACGAGGCGTTCGCGCACGCCAACGACGTGCTGAAGAACGCCGTGGGCGGCATCGCCGAGATCATCAACGTCCCCGGCCACGTCAACGTGGACTTCGAGGACGTGCGCACGGTGATGGGCGAGCCGGGCAAGGCGATGATGGGCACGGCGCTGGCGTCGGGCCCGGACCGCGCGCGCATCGCGGCGGAACAGGCCGTGGCCTGCCCGCTGCTGGAAGGCATCGACCTGTCCGGCGCCAAGGGCGTGCTGGTGCTGATCACCGCGGCCAAGGGCAGCCTGAAGCTGTCGGAGTCCAAGCTGGCGATGAACACCATCCGCGCCTACGCCTCGCCGGACGCGCACGTGATCTACGGCACCGCCTACGACGACGACCTGGGCGACCAGGTCCGCGTGACCGTGGTGGCCACGGGCCTGTCCCGCCAGGGCCAGGGCCGCCGCACGGCGCCGCCGCTGCAGGTGCTGCGCACCGGCACCGACAACGTGCCGTTCAACGTGCCGACCATCCACAACGCGGTGGGCGGCCCGGGAGCGATCATGACGCGCGAGATGCAGTCGGCCGGCGTCAGCGCCGCGGCCCAGCCGGAATACGGCGGCCTCGCGGTGCCCAGCGTCTGGCGCACCAACCGCACGCAGGCGGCCGCCAAGGTGGACGCGCTTTCGAGCGGCGGCATGGACGATTTCGAGATTCCAGCCTTCCTGCGCAAGCAGGCGGACTGATACCGGTCTCTCCAAGGGGGAAGCATTGGGGCGGGCGCAGTCGGGCCCGCCCTTTTTTCTGTCCGATTCGCGCGACGCCGCGCCCGTGCTTTACGCGCGCGACGTCTGCCGTTGACACGCCGGGTGGAGGCTCATCCGATGGGCTGGAGCTATCGAGGTCATGCAGGCGAGCGCGAGCGCGGCGGCGGCCCCGCCCGTAAAATCGGCCGCATGCTTCGCCAACGCACCCTCAAGTCCCTGACCAAGGCCGTCGGCGTCGGCCTCCACAGCGGGCAGCGGGTGGAGCTGACGCTGCGCCCGGCCCAGCCGGACACCGGCATCGTCTTTCGCCGGACGGACCTGCCTTTGCCCGTGGACATCCCGGTCTCCGCCCAGTCGGTGACCGACACGCGGATGGCCTCGACCATCTCCAACGGCGGCGCCAAGGTCCACACGGTGGAACACCTGATGTCCGCCTGCGCCGGCCTCGGCCTGGACAACCTGTACGTGGACATCACGGCCGAAGAGGTGCCCATCCTCGACGGCTCCTCGGCGTCCTTCGTCTTCCTGCTGCAAAGCGCGGGCATCGAGGAGCAGAACGCGCCGCGCCGCTTCATCCGCGTGCTGCGCACCGTCGAGATCCGCGAAGGCGAGGGCGAGAACCTCAAGTGGGCGCGGCTCGATCCGTACCACGGCTACAAGCTCTCGTTCGAGATCGACTTCGCCCATCGCGTCGTCGATTCCACCGGCCAGCGCTACGAGTTCGACCTGAGCACCGGCCACTACTCGCGCGACATCGCCCGGGCGCGCACCTTCGGCTTCACCAAGGACGTGGAGATGATGCGCTCCAGCGGCCTCGCCCTCGGCGGCGGCATGGACAACGCGATCGTCATGGACGATTACCGCGTGCTCAACACCGAGGGCTTGCGCTACGACGACGAGTTCGTCAAGCACAAGATCCTGGACGCGATGGGCGACCTGTACCTGGTGGGCAAGCCCCTGCTGGCCGCCTACAGCGCCTTCCGTTCCGGACATGCGTTGAACAACAAGCTGTTGCGGGCGCTGCTGGCCGACCAGGATGCCTTCGAGGTGGTGAGTTTCGGCGACGAGCGCGAGGCCCCGGCCGGCTTCACGCTGCCGGCCCGCGCCTGGTAAGCCGTGCCCGTCGTCCGGCTGGTCCTGCTGCTCCTGCTGCTCGCCTGCGGCATCAGCTTCGCCCTGTTCGCCGTCACCGGCCAGCCGCGCTACAAGCGCTTCGGCCTGGTCACGCTGAAGTGGACGCTGATCGCGGCGCTGGGGTTCTTCGTGGCGCTGTTCCTGGAGCGGGAGTTCGGTTGACGGCGGGGTCGCTGGCGCGAACCCGCCCTACGAGTGGCGCGTCCTCCGCGTAGGGCGGGTTCGCGAAGCGACCCCGCCGGGGCTCAAACCACCCGACCGCCGCGGTACGTCCCCGTGCTGCGCTTCGCCAACTCCCCCGCCGCCTGCAGCCGCGCCATCGCCGCGCCGGCATGGGCGTGGGTGATGGCGATGCCCAGGGCGTCGCTGGCGTCCTTGCCGGGTTCGCGCGGGAGTTGCAGCAGGCGCTTGACCATCGCCTGCACCTGCGCCTTGGCGGCCTTGCCGGAGCCGGCCACGGCCTGCTTCATCTGCAATGCGGTGTACTCGGCCACCGAGAGATTGCCCGCCACCAGCGCCGTCAGGCACGCGCCGCGCGCTTGCCCGAGCAGCAGCGTGGCCTGCGGATTGACGTTGACGAACACGATCTCCACCGCGGCGCAGTCGGGCTCGTAGCGCGCCCGCACCTCGGCGATGCCGTCGAACAGCACCTTCAGGCGCGCCGGCAGGTCGCCGCGTGCCAGGTGCGTGGTGGTGATGGTGCCGCTGGCCACGTACTGCAGCGTGTGGCCCTGGGCGTCGATCACGCCGAAGCCGGTGGTCTGCAAGCCGGGGTCGATGCCGAGGATGCGCATGTCAGGGCAGCTCGGCGTCGCGCATGCGGGCGACGATGGTGGAGGCGCGGCTCGCCAGGTAGCCGGAGCCGGGGGTCTTCTCGAAGCGCTTGGGCTGCGGCAGCATGACGGCCAGCCGCGCGGCTTCGTACGCGGTGAGCCGGCTCGCGCTCTTGCGGAAGTAGTGCTGCGCCGCGGCCTCCGCGCCGAACACGCCTTCGCCCCACTCGACGTTGTTCAGGTAGATCTCCAGGATGCGCTGCTTGCTCAGCGTCTGCTCCAGCACCATCGTCAGCGCCAGCTCCTGGCCCTTGCGCAGCAGGTTGCGCTCGCCGGACAGCAGCAGGTTCTTGGCCAGCTGCTGCGTGATGGTGGAGCCGCCGATGATCCTGGCCGGCTTCGCCCGCTTCGGGGCCAGCATGGCCCGCTTGGCGGCCATCTCCTGCGCCTTGGTGTTGCGCTCCCATGCCTTCTCCACCGCATCCCAGTCCACGCCTTCGTGATTGGCGAAGCTGCCGTCCTCCGAGGCGATCACGGCCCGCTTCAGGTGGTCCGAGATCTGGCTGTAGGGCACCCAGCGCTGGCGCCAGCGCAGCTTGTCCTTGTCGCGCGCGATCCGGTACGCCTCCGAGCGCTGGAACGTCGTCGATTCGGGGTCGATGACCACCATCGCCGCGATGCGGCCGACGAAGAACAGCTGCAGCGCGATGAAGGCGAACAGCAGCAGCGCGACCCAGCGGGCGAGGGCCTTCATTTCGCCATCTCCGCGCGCAGTTCCGCCAGCACCTGGGCGCTGGGCGGCCGGATGCCGCGCCACAGCAGGAAAGCCTCGGCCGCCTGTTCCACCAGCATGCCCAGGCCGTCGCGGCCCACGGCGCCGTGCGCGCGCGCCCACTGCAGGAAGCCGGCGGCGGCGGGGCCGTACATCATGTCGCAGGCCAGCGCGCCCGGCTTCAGCACGCGGGCATCCACGGGCACCTCGCTGCCGCTCATGCTGCTGGCGGTGGCGTTGGCCACCACGTCGAAGGTGCCGGTGATGCCGTCCAGCCCGGCTGCCTCCAGGGCGACGCCCTGCGCCTGCGCCAGCATCGCGTGCCGGTCCACCAGGGCCCGCGCCTTGGCCACGGTGCGGTTGGCGACCACCACCCGGCGTGGCCGCCGTTCCAGGATCGGACCCAGCACGCCGGCAGCGGCGCCGCCCGCGCCCAGCAGCAGCAGGTCGCGGCCCGCCAGCGGGACGCCCGCGTTGCGCTCGATGTCCATCACGAAGCCGATGCCGTCGGTGTTGTCGCCGACGATGGACTGGCCCTCGAAGCTGAGGATGTTGCAGGCGTCCGCCAGCGCCGCGCGCGCGCTGCGCCGCGTCACCAGCGACGCCGCCTGGAACTTGAAGGGCACGGTGATGTTGCAGCCCTTGCCGCCCTCGGCCATGAAGGCGCGCACGCCGGCGGCGAAGCCGTCCAGCGGGATCAGGCGCTTGCCGTAGGCGACCGGCTCGCCGGTCAGCGCCGCGAAGCGGGCGTGGATCCACGGCGACTTGCTGTGTTCCACGGGATTGCCCATGACGCAGTAATGGTCCACGGCGTGTCAGCGGCTGGTGAGCTTGGTCTCGAGCGTGTCGTCGCGCGTGAACTTGAAGCGCGACACCACCACGATCTGGTCGGCGCGGCTGCGCATCGCCTGGTTGAAGCGGCCGAAGGGCGCGGCGGAGCGCGCGATGGCGGCCGCGCGGCGGTCCAGCGTGAGGTTCCCGGAGGTCTCCACCACTTCGGTGTCGAGCACCCGGCCGTCGTGGTTGACGGTCACGATCATGGTCAGCTCGCCATACAGCTTGCGGCCCGCCGTCTGCGGGAAGTGCGAGGTGCCGCGGTCCTCAATCCTGCGCCGCAGCGCGTCGTAGTAGACGGCGTACACCTCCTCGCGGGTGGCGGGGCTGATGTAGCGCTTCTTCGGCCGGGCGTTTTCCTCGTTGATGCGCCGCTCGATCTCCGCGAGGATCTTCACCAGGTGCCGGCGCTTCTCCTCCTGCGAGGCAGCCTCCGGATTGCTGTTCACCTGGCGGGGGTCGGGCGGCGGCATGGCCGCCAGCGTGCGCTTGACGTGCGCGAGCATCAGCATCTGCTGCTCCTGCATCGCGTCGATCTTCTTCTGGGCGTCCTCGGCGGCGTCGCCGACCTGCATCAGCGCGGAGGGCGGCAGCGGCGAGGTGGCGCGGCCCTTCTCGGCCTCGCCGCCGCCGGCCAGGGTGGCCTGGGCGATGGCCTGGGCGCGGTCCGGCTTTTCGTTGCTGCGGGCGTTGACCAGCACCACCTCGAGCGGCGTGTCCTGGAAGACGCGGTTGAATCCCTCGGGGTCGACGATGCGCACCGTCAGCACCGCGGCG
>JAJTCN010000040.1 GCA_021323335.1 Ramlibacter sp. | reverse complement strand
GCGCAGCACCGCCATCTGGCGCTGCGGCAGCACGTCGCCGTCGACCGTCACGTCGCCGTCCACCGGGTACAGGGCCAGCTCGCTTTCGAGCGCGGGCAATCGCATGCGGCCGCCGGCGCGCAGGCGGACATCGAGGTAGAGCGTGCGCGACAGCGCGGGCACGGGCGAGGCCAGGCCGAAGGCCCGGCCGACCAGCACGCGCACCTGCGCATCGTCGACGACGCCCTCCGGGATGGCCGATGCGGGCGTGTGCGAGAACGACGGCTCCGCCTCCTCGTGCGCCAGCGGCAAGGCCGTCCACAACTGCAAGCCGTGGTTGACGAAGGCGACGTCCCGCAGGTGGTCCGGCTTGCGCTCGGAATGGACGATGCCGCGTCCCGCCGTCATCCAGTTGATGGCGCCGGGTTCGATCAGCTGCGCGATGCCGAGGCTGTCGCGATGCATCATCGCGCCCTCGAACAGGTAGGTGACGGTGGCCAGGCCGATGTGCGGATGCGGCCGCACGTCGTGGTTGAGCCCAGGCTGTTCCTCGGCCGGGCCGAAATGGTCGAAGAAGATGAAAGGCCCGACGCTGCGCCGTCGCGCGTCGGGCAGGAACCGGCGGACGAGGAAGCCCCCGCCCAGGTCCTTCTGGTGGCCACCGATCCGCAGGTCGATCATGGCCCGCAGCCTAGCGCGTCCAGCGCGCGGCCGCTTCCGCGACGCGCTTGCCGAAGATGCGGCCGGTCTCCAGGTCGCCCGCGGACATGGCATCAGCGCCGGCGTCCGAAGGCGACTGCGCGATCGCGCCGCTGTACGACACCAGGTAGTTGATGTCGTCGCGCTTGGCGGCCTTGGTGTTGCTGGGCATCAGGCCCTGGCTCACCCACACCATGCCGTGCTGCATGGCCAGCGTGAACAGCGTCGTCAGCACGCCCTGCTTGTCGCCGTTCATGCCGGCGCTGTTGGTGAAGCCGGCGGCGATCTTGTCCTTCCACTCCTGGGCGAACCAGGGCTTGGACGATGCGTCGGCGAACTTCTTGAACTGCCAGCTCACGCTGCCCATGTAGGTGGGCGAGCCGAAGATGATCGCGTCCGCGGCCTTCAGCTGCTCCCAGCCGCCCTCGGGCAGGTTGCCCTCGGCGTCGATCGCGAGCAGCCGGGCTCCCGCGCCCTCGGCGACGGACTGCGCCAGCCGCTGCGTGTGGCCATAGCCGGAGTGGTAGACGACGACAACGTTTGCCATGAATTTCCTGTGAATGGATTGAATGAACGATTGGGAATCAGGTGCGGCGGCGGCTGCCGTCCACGCTGAAGGCGCCCGCGCCGAAGGCGGCGTAGGCCAGCAGTCCGCCGGCGATGGCGATGTTCTTGTAGAAGCTCTGCTTCTGCGCCATCACCTGCGCTGCGTCCACGGCCCAATAGGCGTGGAAGATCGGCGTGATCACGAGCACGAAGATCGCCATCAGCAGGCCGACCCAGCGGGTCTTGAAGCCGACCAGCAGCAGGATGCCCAGGCCCAGTTCCACGGCGATCGCGATCGCGGCGCAGACTTCGGGCAGCGGCACGCCCTTGGAGGCGATGTAGCCCACCAGGCCGGAAAAGCCGGCGATCTTGCCCCAGCCCGAAGGGATGAACAGCGCCGCGATGAGCACGCGGCCCAGCAGCGCGAAGGCGTTCTGCGCCGGCGTCAGCGCGTAGTCGTTGGTCGAGGCGTAGGGGGAAGCGACGGTTGCCATGGGAAAACTCCAGGTTGGGGAAAAATCAATTCGGCGCGAGCTCGAACACCAGTACTTCGGCGTCCCGCCCTTCGGACAGCGTGAGCCGCGGCTCGCCCTGCAGTTTGGCGGCATCGCCCGCGACCAGGTGGGCGCCGTTGACGAAGAGCTCGCCGCGCACGACGTGCACGTAGGCCGGCCGGGCGGGATCGAGCTCCAGCGTGGCGCTTTCGCCGCCGTCGAAGAGGCCGGCATGCAGGCGCGCGTCGGCGTGGATCAGCACCGATCCGTCGGCGCCGTCCGGTGACGCCACCAGGCGCAACTTGCCGCGCTTCTGCGTTTCGGGAAAGCTCTTCTGCTCGTAGCCGGGCTCGATGCCGGTCACGTTGGGCTCGATCCAGATCTGCAGGAAGTGCGTTGTCTGGTCCTTGGCGTGGTTGAACTCGCTGTGCATCACGCCGCGGCCCGCGCTCATGCGCTGCACGTCGCCGGGCGGGATGCCCTTGACGTTGCCCAGGGTGTCCTTGTGGGCCAGCTCGCCGGACAGCACGTAGCTGATGATCTCCATGTCGCGATGGCCGTGCGTGCCGAAGCCTGTGCCGGGGGCGATGCGGTCCTCGTTGATCACGCGCAGGTTGCCGAAACCCATGTGCTCGGGGTCGAAATAGCCGGCGAACGAAAAGCTGTGGAACGACTTCAGCCAGCCGTGGTCGGCGAAACCGCGTTCCTGGGACTTGCGCAAGGCGATCATGGTGAATTCCTTTGAATGAGCACCAATGTACGGGGCGAACCGCGGCACGAAGAGAGCCCGCATTTGATGGCATCATTCAAAAACTTTGAATCAGTGGGGTTGATGATGACCACGCCGCGGGACGTGCTGACGCCCGACTCCTTCGCGCTGGTGCAGGCCGTGGTGGCCGAAGGCAGCTTTGCCGGCGCGGCCCGCGCGCTCGGCCTGGTGCCCAGCGCCGTCACCTACCGCATCCGGCAGCTGGAGGATGCGCTCGACGTGCTGCTGTTCGACCGCAGTTCCCGCCAGGCGCGCCTCACGCCGGCCGGCAACGAACTGTTGTGCGCCGGGCAGCAACTGCTGCAGGACATCGACGCCATGGCGCACCGGGTCAAGCGCGTCGCCACCGGCTGGGAAGCCGAGTTCACCGTGGCGGTGGACACCGCGCTGTCGCCATCGACCGTGATGGAACTGGCCGAAGCGTTCTATGCGCTGCAGCCCACGACCCGGTTGCGGCTGCGCGACGAGTCGCTGGCGGGCACGCTGGAGGCGCTCACCACCGGGCGCGCGGACCTGGCGCTGGGCGTGGTGGTCGAACCCGGGACCACCGCCGGCGTGCAGAGCCACGATCTCGGCGACCTGCACTTCGTCTATGCGGTGGCGCCGCATCACCCGCTGGCCGGCGCGGCCCAACCCGTCCCCGACGAGGTGCTGATGAAGCATCGCGCCGTGGCGGTATCGGACTCGACGCAGCAGCGCGGCACCGCGCTGACCATGGGACTGTTGCCGGGCCAGGACGTGCTGACGGTCTCCAGCATGCGGGCCAAGCTCGATGCCCAGCTCCGCGGGCTCGGCGGCGGGTTCCTGCCCCAGCCGCTGGCGCGGCCCTACCTGGAAAGCGGGCGGCTGGTCGAGCGCGCCATCCAGCGCCACCCGCGCCGCGTGCTGCGCCTGAGTTATGCGTGGCGCACCGCCGGCAACCTGGGCGCCGGGCGCGCGCTGCAATGGTGGCTGGAACAGCTGGACAGCGCCACGACGCGCACGGCGCTGCTCGAGCGCCATCGCTTGGCATGACGCAGCCGTACCGGGGCCGCTTCGCGCCCTCTCCCACCGGGCCGCTGCATGCGGGATCGCTGGTCGCCGCGCTGGCGAGCTGGCTCGATGCCCGCGTGCACGGCGGCCAATGGCTGGTGCGCATCGAGGACGTGGACCGCCCGCGCTGCGTGCCGGGCGTGGACGAGCAGATCCTGGGGCAGCTCGCGGCCTGCGGGCTGCTGCCTGACGAGCCGCCGCAGTGGCAGTCCCAGCGCGACGCGTCGTATCAGCAGGCCCTGGACCAGCTCGTGGCGCACGGACTGGCCTACCCGTGCGCCTGCTCGCGCAAGGACATCGAGATGGCGCTGCGTGCGCTGGGGCGCGAGCGCCCGCGGCATTCCGAACTGGTGTACCCCGGCACCTGCCGTGGCGGCCTGCACGGCAAGCCAGCGCGTGCGTGGCGCCTGCGGGTGGCGCCCGGCGTGCTCCCCTGGACCGACCGCCGACTCGGTGAGCAGCGGCAGGACGTGGAACAGGAGGTGGGGGACTTCGTCCTGAAGCGCGCCGACGGCCTGTTCGCGTACCAGCTGGCGGTGGTGGTGGACGACGCCGCGCAAGGCATCACGCACGTGGTGCGCGGCGAGGACCTGGCGGACAACACGCCGCGCCAGTTGCTGCTGCAGCGCGCGCTCGGCCTGCCGCAGCCCATCTACCTGCACACCCCGCTGGTGCTGGGCGCCAACGGGGAGAAGTTGTCCAAGCAGAACGGTGCGCCTGCGCTGGAGTTGAACGCGCCGCAAGCGGCCTTGGCCGCGGCCGCGGCCGTGCTCGGACTGCCATGAGCGACAAAGAGAACACGCCCGAGAGCGTGCCGCCCCGCCGGCCGATCCGCAGCTTCGTCCTGCGCACCGGCCGCACCACCGTCGGCCAGGCGCGCGCCCTGGAGAGCCTGGGGCCGCAGTACCTCGTCCCCTACAGCCCCCAGCCCGCGGACCTGGCCGCCCTCTTCGGCCGCGAGGCGCCCACCGTGCTGGAGATCGGGTTCGGCATGGGCGAAGCCACGGCGCACATCGCGGGGCTGATGCCCGGGAAGAACTTCCTGTGCTGCGAAGTGCACACGCCGGGCGTGGGCGCGCTGCTCAAGCGCATCGGCGAGCTGGGCCTCACCAACATCCGGGTGGTGCAGCACGATGCGGTGGAGGTGCTGGACCACATGCTGGCGCCGGGTGCGCTGGCGGGCGTGCACATCTTCTTCCCCGATCCCTGGCACAAGGCGCGCCACAACAAGCGCCGGCTGGTGCAGCCCCACTTCATCGCCAAGCTGTTGCCGCGGCTGGCCAGCGGTGGGTACATCCATTGCGCGACGGACTGGGAGCCTTATGCGCAGCAGATGCTGGAAGTGCTGTCGGCGGAGCCTGCGTTGGAGAACACCGCCGCCGGATTTGCCGAGCGGCCCGCGTACCGGCCCCTGACGAAGTTCGAGAACCGCGGCCTGCGGCTGGGGCATGGGGTGTGGGACGTCGTATTTCGCAAGCGCTGATCAAGACACTCCCTCTCCCCCCTGGGGAGAGGGTTGGGGTGAGGGGCAGGTGCGCCACCACCCTCGCCCGCAAGCTCCCAGCACTTCGTAGGCCGGGTTCGGCGACAAGCCGACCCCGGCGCCGGTCGTGTCCACGATCGCCGGGGTCCGCCTGCGGCGGAACCCGGCCTACCAATGCATCCTCCGTCATTCCCGCGAAGGCGGGAATCCAGGGCTCCCACGGACAACGACGTGCGCGGCTTGATGGATCGGGTGCCGCGCACGCCCCTCACCCCGGCCCTCTCCCCAGAGGGGAGAGGGAGGAAGAGCACAAAGCGATCACCAGGCGCAAGCCACGGTCCGTCGCCCCAGGCGGTGCGCGGGGATGAAGGGGTTAAACCCGTTCCGACACCCAAGCCTGCACGGAACTCAGCGCGCCGGCGAGCTTGCTCGCATCGGTGCCGCCCGCCATGGCCATGTCGGCCTTGCCGCCGCCCTTGCCGCCCACCTGCTGGGCGACGAAGTTCACCAGGTCGCCGGCCTTCAGCTTGCCCATGCTGTCGGCGGTGACGCCGGCGGCGAGCTGCACCTTGGCGCCGTCGACCGCCGCCAGCACGATGGCCGCGGTCTTGAGCTTGTCCTTCAGCTTGTCCATCGTGTCGCGCAGCGTCTTGGCGTCCGCGCCTTCGAGACGCGCGGCCAGCACCTTGACCCCCTTCACGTCGACGGCTTGCGCAACGAGCTCGTCGCCCTGCGACGACGCCAGCTTGCCCTTGAGTTGCGCCACTTCCTTCTCGAGCGCGCGCACCTGGTCCAGCACCTGCGAGATGCGGCCGTTCAGCTCGGTCGGCGCGGCCTTCAGGGAACTGGCCACGGACTGCACCGTCGACTCCAGCTCCTGCAGGTAGTTCAACGCATTGGCGCCGGTCACGGCCTCGATGCGGCGGATGCCGGCGGCCACGCCGCCCTCGGCCACCACCTTGAACAGGCCGATGTCGCCGGTGCGCTGCACGTGCGTGCCGCCGCACAGCTCGCGGCTGCTGCCGATGTCCAGCACGCGCACGGTCTCGCCGTACTTCTCGCCGAACAGCATCATCGCGCCCGTGGCCTTGGCCGCCTCGATGTCCATCACCCGCGCCTGCGCGGCGTGGTTCTCCAGGATCTCGGCGTTGACGCGCTTCTCGATCTCGCGCAACTGGTCGGGCGTGACGGGCGCGTTGTGGGTGAAGTCGAAGCGCGTCTTGTCGGCGTCGACCAGCGATCCCTTCTGCTGCACGTGGTCGCCCAGCACCTCGCGCAGCGCCTTGTGCATCAGGTGCGTGGCGCTGTGGTTGCGCACGGTGGCCGCGCGGCGCTGCAGGTCGACGGCGGCCTTGACCGTGTCGCCCACCTTCAGCGTGCCCTGCGTCTGCGTGCCGTGGTGGCCGAACACGTCCGACTTGATCTTCTGCGTGTCCTCCACGCCGAACTGCACGCCCTCGGCCGCGAGGATGCCGCTGTCGCCGACCTGGCCGCCGCTCTCCGCATAGAACGGCGTGGTGTCCAGCACGACGACGCCGGGCTGGCCTTCCTCGAGCTGCCGCACCGGCGTGCCGTCGCGGTACAGCGCAACGACCTTGGCGGTTTCTTCCAGCTTCTCGTAGCCGGTGAAGACGTTGCCGGCGCCGGTGTATTCCAGCGCGCGGTCCATCTTGAACTTGCCCGCGGCGCGCCCGGCCGCCTTCTGCTTCTCCATCGCGCCGGTGAAGCCCGCCTCGTCCACCGTGACGTCGCGCTCGCGGCACACGTCCTGCGTCAGGTCGAGCGGGAAGCCGTAGGTGTCGTGCAGCTTGAATGCCACCTCACCCGGCAACACCTTCTTGCCGCCGGCCAGCGTGGCGTCCAGGATCTCCATGCCGTTGGCCAAGGTCTCGTAGAAGCGCTCCTCCTCGGCCTTCAGCACGTCCATCACGCGCTGCCCCGCCGCCTTCAGGTGCGGATAGGCCTCGCCCATCTGCTCCACCAGGTCGGGCACCAGCTTGTGGAAGAACGGCGTCTTCTGCCCCAGCTTGTAGCCGTGGCGGATGGCGCGGCGGATGATGCGGCGCTGCACGTAGCCGCGGCCCTCGTTGGACGGGATCACGCCGTCGGCCACCAGGAACGAAGTCGCACGGATGTGGTCGGCGATCACGCGCAGCGAGGGATTCGACAGGTCCTGCGTGCGCGTCTCGCGGCCGGCGGCCCGGATCAACGCGTCGAAGATGTCGATCTCGTAGTTGCTGTGCACGTGCTGCAGGATGGCTGCCAGCCGCTCCAGGCCCATGCCCGTGTCCACGCAGGGCGCCGGCAGCGGGCGCAGCGAGCCGTCCGGCTGCATGTCGAACTGCATGAACACGTGGTTCCAGATCTCGATGTAGCGGTCGCCGTCCTGCTCCGGGCTGCCCGGGGGGCCGCCGGCGATGTGCGGGCCATGGTCGTAGAAGATCTCCGAGCACGGGCCGCAGGGCCCCGTGTCCGCCATCATCCAGAAGTTGTCGCTGGCGTACTTGGCGCCCTTGTTGTCGCCGATGCGCACCACGCGCTCCGGCGGCAGGCCGATCTCCTTCGTCCAGATGTCGTAGGCCTCGTCGTCGTCGATGTAGACGGTGGCCCAGAGCTTGTCGGCCGGCAGCTTGTACACCTGGGTCAGCAGTTCCCAGCCCCACTTGAGCGAGTCGCGCTTGAAGTAGTCGCCGAACGACCAGTTGCCCAGCATCTCGAAGAAGGTGTGGTGCCGCGCCGTGTAGCCCACGTTCTCCAGGTCGTTGTGCTTGCCGCCGGCGCGCAGGCAGGCCTGCACGGATGCGGCGCGCACGTACGGGCGCTTGTCCGTGCCGAGGAACACGTCCTTGAACTGCACCATGCCCGAATTGGTGAACATCAGCGTCGGGTCGTTCCCCGGGACCAGCGGGCTGGACGCCACCACCGTGTGGGCCCGGTCCTTGAAGAAATCGAGGAAGGTCTGGCGGATGGCGGCGACGGTGATCTTGGGGGTGCTCATGGAGTGTCCGGATGAACCTTCCATTATAGGTTTCGGGCCGTTTTCCCCTCAGCGCAGGGTCGCCAGGTAAGCCGCCATGTCGCGGGCGTCGCGCTCGCTCACGCCCATCTCCGGCATCGCGGTGCCCGGCTTGACCTCCTGGGTCGCCGTGATCCAGCGCACCATCCCCTCCGTGGTGTTCGGCAGGGTGCCGGCGATGGTCTGGCGGATGCCGATCCCTGCCAGCGACGGGCCGACGTGGACCCGGGCCCCCGTGACGCCGGGAATGACGTGGCACGCGTTGCAGGCATGCTGGTGCAGCGCGATGCGGCCGCGCTCCGCATCCACGGCCGCCGAGGCAGGCGGCGCCGTCGCACCGGCCGTGCGCACCGCGTCCGGTCCGCAAGACGGCGCCGCGGGCGCCCTGCGCATCCACTCCGCATACTGCGGCGCGCCGAGGTCCGGCAGGCGCTGCAGGAAGGCGACCACCTCCCAGATCTCCTCGTCGCGCAGCCGGAACTCCCACGCCGGCATGCCACTCATGCGGATGCCGTGCCGGGTCACCCAGTACAGCTCGCGCGCGCGCCAGTGGTGGCGGGCGTCGACCAGCGGTCCGGGCAACGGCTGCATGCTCTTGCCCAGGTCGTCGGGGGCGACGCCGGGAGCGCCGTGGCACTGCACGCACTTGTCGCGAAAGCACGCCGCGCCGCGCAGCGCCAGCGCGTCGTCGGCCAGCGGCGGCTCCTGGATGTCGCGGGCGCGCAGCTTCACCGAGCCGCGCATCGCGGCTTCCAGCACGCGGTGCGTCAGCTGGAAGTGCTGCTGCGTGGCGGCGACGTCGTAGAGGCCGCCGAACACGACCGCCCCGCCGACCGCCGCCGCCGCCAGCGCCAGCACGGCCGTCGTCGCGGCCGCCACCAGGAGCATCAGTCGCTTGTTGCGCATCGAGCCGCGATTCTGGCCCACGGCGCGGCCGCTGCGGGCCAGAATGCACCGATGCCGACGACTTGCAGTGCCGCTGCCTCTGCCTTGGGACTCGCCCTCAGCCTCGGCGCGACGGGGCCGGCCGGCGCCGCCGGGCCGCAGGACGACGTCGAACGCGGGCGCGACCTGCTGCTGCAGTACCGCTGCGGCAGCTGCCATGCCATCCCGGGCGTGCCGGCGTCGCGCGGTGTCGCCGCCGCTCCGCTGGAGGCCTGGGGCCGCCGCAGCTACATCGCCGGCCGACTGCCCAACCGCCCCGAGCTGCTGGCGCGCTGGATCGTCGCGCCGCAATCGCTGGTGCCCGGAACGCGGATGCCCAGCATGGGCGTGTCGCCCGCCGAGGCCCGCGCCATGACGGCGTACCTCTTCTCGCTGGAATGACGGTGGGTGGCGTCCTGCAAGCCGCGGGCGACGCGGCCCGCGCGATCGAGACGGTGAGCGGGGTGCTCTTCGCGGGCGGCTTCGCCATCTTCGCCGTGGTGATGCTGCTGCTGGCGCGGTCGCTGGGACGGCGTGCCGGCGCGGTGCGGGCGCGCCTGTGGATCGTCGGCGGCGGGATCGTCTTTCCCACCGCGGTGCTGGCAGCGCTGTTCGCCTGGACCGTGTCCATGACGCCGGCCTGGAAGCCGGTGCCGCCGGCCGACGCACTGGTGGTGGGCGTCACCGGCCACATGTGGTGGTGGGACGTGCGCTACCGCGACGCCGGCGGCGCCACCATCCGCACCGCCAACGAAATCCGCATTCCAGCGGGTCGCCCGGTGTACCTGGCCCTGGACAGCGCGGACGTCATCCACAGCTTCTGGGTGCCCCAGCTGGCGGGCAAGATCGACATGCTGCCCGGCCGGCTGCAGCACCTGCTGCTGCGCGCGGATGCGCCCGGCACTTGGCGCGGGCAATGCGCGGAGTTCTGCGGCGAGCAGCACGCGCGCATGGCGCTGCACGTGGTGGCGATGGAGCCCGCCGCCTTCGAGGCGTGGCTGCAGGCGCAGGCGCGCCCCGCCGCCGCGGCCACGCCGCCACGCGCGCAGGCCGGCCGGCAGGCCTTCCTGGCCAACCGCTGCGATGCGTGCCACGCCGTGCGCGGGGTGACGGCCGAAGCGCGGCTGGGCCCGGACCTCACGCACGTGGGCAGCCGCCTGCACCTGGCGGCCGGCACCTTGCCGAACACGGACGCCGGGCGACAACAATGGATCGCGCACGTGCAGCGCGTCAAGAGCGGCGCGCGGATGCCTTCGTACGACCGGCTGGATGCGGCGACGCTGGGCGCCATCTCGGAATGGCTCGGAGGCCTGCAGTGAGCGCATCGAACGAACTGCCCAACGCGCTGCCGCGGCCCGCCGGCGAACTGGAGGCCCTGGAGCGCGCCTGGAAGCCACCGACCGGCTGGCGCCGCCTCACGGCCGTCAACAACTCGCAGATCGGCCTGTACTACCTCGCCACCGCCCTGCTCTTCTTCGTCGGCGCGGGCGTGCTGGCTCTGGTCATGCGCGCGCAGCTCGCGGTGCCGGACAACACGCTGGTCAGCCCCGGCACCTTCAACCAGCTCTTCACCATGCACGGCACGGTGATGATGTTCCTGTTCGCGGTGCCGGTGGTGGAGGCGGTGGGCGTCTGGCTGCTGCCCAACATGCTGGGCGCGCGCGACCTGCCCTTCCCGCGCCTGTCGGCCTACGCCTTCTGGGCCTACGCCATCGGCGGCGCGGTCTTCTTCTGCACCATCTTCTTCGGCGCCTCGCCGGACGGCGGCTGGTTCATGTACCCGCCGCTCACCGGCAAGGAGCATTCGCCCGGCATCGGCGCGGACTGGTGGCTGCTGGGCATCGGCTTCATCGAGATCTCGGCCATCGCCGGCGCCATCGAGCTGATCGTGGGCATCCTGTTCACGCGCGCGCCCGGCATGACGCTGTGGCGGATGCCGCTGTTCGCCTGGGCCTCGCTGGTCACCGGCTTCATGATCGTCTTCGCCTTCCCCGCGATCATCGCCGGCACCATCCTGCTGGAGCTGGAGCGGGCGCTGGACTGGCCCTTCTTCATCGCCGGGCGGGGCGGCGATCCGCTGCTGTGGCAGCACCTGTTCTGGTTCTTCGGCCACCCCGAGGTCTACATCATCTTCCTGCCGGCCGCGGGGATGGTGTCGATGATGGTGCCGGCGCTGGCCCGCACGCCCCTCGTGGGCTACCACGCGATCGCCTGGGCGCTGGTGGCCGTGGGCGCCGTCAGCTTCCTGCTGTGGATGCACCACATGTTCACCGCCGGGCTCGGTCCGCTGGCGCTGTACCTCACGTCGGCCGCCAGCTTCGCCATCGCCATCCCCAGCGGGGTGCAGGTGTTCTCGTGGATCGCCACGTTCTGGAAGGGCCGGGTGAGCCGGGATTCACCGACGCTGTTCCTGCTCGGCTTCCACTTCACCTTCGTGCTGGGCGGCCTGACCGGCGTGATGGTGGCGGTGCTGCCCTTCGACTGGCAGGTGCACGACACCTACTTCATCGTCGCCCACCTGCATTACGTGCTGATCGGCGGCATGGTGTTCCCGCTGTTCGCCGGCATCTGCTACTGGACGCCGCTGATCAACGGCCACCGGCTGCGCGAGCGGGTGGCGGGCTGGAGCTTCGGGTTGATGTTCGGCGGCTTCCAGCTCGCCTTCTTCCCGATGCACATCGCGGGCCTGGAGGGCATGCCGCGGCGCGTGTACACCTACGCGGAGGGCCTGGGCTGGACGCTGTGGAACGTGTTGTCCACCATCGGCGCGTTCATCTTCGCCGCCGGCGCCCTGCTCTGCCTGCTGGAGGCGGTGCGAACGCTGCTGCAGCCCCAGCGCGAGCCCGGCAATCCCTGGCAGGCGCCGTCGCTGGAATGGGTGCCGCAGGAAAGCTATGGCATGCGCAGCATCCCGCAAGTGGAATCGCGCGACCCGCTGTGGGACCGGCCGGAACTGCCGCGCGAGATCCAGGACGGCCGGCACTGGCTGCCCGGCACCGCGTTCGGCGGCCGCGAGACGCTGGTGACCAGCCCGCTGCGCGCCGACATCCGCCACCTGCTGCGGCTGCCCACCGATGGCTGGATGCACTTCATCGCGGCGGCGGGCACCGCCGGCTTCTTCCTGCTGCTCACCGTGTCGTGGTACCTCGCCGCCGCGGCTTGCGGCATCACGGCGGTGGTCGCCATCCTGGCCTGGCTGTGGGGCCTGGACCAGCCGCCGCCCCGAGCCCGGGCGCGCATCGGCGACCAGGTGACGGTACCGGCCGTCGCCACGGGACGCGCGTCGCATTCCTGGTGGGCCATGGTGATCGTGGTCGCGGTGGATGCGACGGTCTATGCGTCGCTGGCGTTCTCGCACGTCCACGTGTCGATGAAGCTCGACGTCTGCCCTCCGCCGGGCGCCGCGCTGCCGGGCCACGGCGGCTGGGCGGCCGCGTCGCTGGTGCTCGGTTCACTGCTGGTCGCCGCCGCCGTGCGCCTGATGCGGCGTGAACGGCAGGGCTGGCTGTGCGCCGCGATCGCACTGGCGACGGTGGCGACGGTCGCCGCCTTCGCAGTGGACTTCGGCGCCCACCGGCAGGCCGGCCTGGACCCGACCGCGCACGCCTGGGGCGCCACCGTGTCGGCGCTGCTGGCCTGGCAAGGCCTGCACATGGTGCTGGTGCTGCTGATGGGCGGCTACGTCATCGCCCGCTCGCTCGCCGGTGCGCTGAGGCCGGACGCCCGCGCCACGCTCGACAACAGCGCGCTGCTCTGGCATTACGTGACGGTGCAGGGCCTCGTCACCATCGTGCTGGTGCGCTTCCTGCCGCAATGGATGGCCGGCTGAGCTGTCATGCCGCGCTTGCGGCATCCGCCTACACCGGCGATCGCGTTCATGGAGAAACTCTGCGGATGTCCTCGCAAAGCCCCTCCTCCCTCGCTCCCCTCCTGGCCACCGTCGCCCTCGTTGCCTGCGCCACCGGCGTCACCGCCCAATCGGCGCTGCCCGGCGTGGGCCCGCAGCCGCAATTGCCCGCGCCGGACAAGAGCCTGCTGCCCACCGTCAACATCGCGCCGGCCGAAGGCTGGGCGGAAGGCGCGATGCCGCGCGCGCCGCAAGGCTTTCGCGTCACCGCACTGGCCAGGGGCCTGGACCACCCGCGCTGGGTCTACACGCTGCCCAACGGCGACGTGCTGGTGGCCGAGAGCAACAAGCCGCCGCCGCAGGAGGGCGCGAAGAACGTGCACGCGGAAGGCATCCGAGGCAAGGTGATGGGATGGGTGATGAAGCGGGCCGGTGCCGGCGTGCCCAGCGCCAACCGCATCACGCTGCTGCGCGACGCCGACGGCGACGGCGTGGCCGAGACGCGCACGGTCTTCCTCTCGGGCCTGTTCTCGCCCTTCGGCATGGCCCTGGTCGGCAACGAACTGTTCATCGCCAACGCCGACGCCATCGTCAAGGTGCCCTACCAGCCGGGCCAGACTGCGATCACGGCCAAGCCGGCGAAGGTGACCGACCTGCCGGCCGGCGCCAACCACCACTGGACCAAGAACATCATCGCCAGCAAGGACGGCAGCAAGCTGTACGCCACCGTCGGCTCCAACAGCAACATCGGCGACAACGGCATGGCTTCCGAAGAGGGCCGCGCCGCGGTCTGGGAAGTGGACCGCGCCACCGGCGCCAAGCGCCTGTTCGCCACCGGGCTGCGCAACCCCAACGGGCTGGGGTGGGAGCCGCAGAGCGGCGCATTGTGGACGGTGGTCAATGAGCGCGACGAGCTCGGCAACGACCTCGTGCCGGACTACCTTACCTCGGTGAAGGACGGCGGCTTCTACGGCTGGCCTTGGAGCTACTGGGGCGCCAACGTGGACGCGCGCGTGCAGCCGCCCAACCCGCAGATGGTCGCGAAAGCCATCGTGCCGGACTACGGGCTCGGCTCGCACGTCGCGCCGCTCGGCCTGGCGTTCTCGGACGCGCGGATGCCGCCCAACTACGCCAGCGGCGCCTTCGTCGGCCAGCACGGCTCCTGGAATCGCAAGTCGCTGGCCGGCTACAACGTGGTGTTCATCCCGTTCGCCAACGGCCGGCCGGCCGGCGCGCCGGTGGAGTTCCTGTCCGGCTTCCTCGACGACAAGGGCCGCGCGCGCGGCCGGCCGGCTGGCGTCGCACTCGACGGTCGTGGCGCCTTGCTGGTCGCCGACGACGTCGGCAACGTGGTGTGGCGGGTGGCCGTGGCGCGCTGACCGGACAGCCGAGCAGCCGGCGCGGGTGCATCGCCGCCCTCCTACATCTGCAACCTCAAGACACCGACGCGAAACGGAGTGCAAAGGATTGAGAGTGTGTGTTAGTTGACACCTTCACACACCGGAGATCCTTCATGCCCACCACAGTCACCCACTGGAGCGATGCGATGTTCACGTCGCTGGCCGCCGCCATGGCGCTCCTGTTCTCGGCCATCCCCAAGATCCTCGGTTTCGCGCTGATCCTGATCGCGGGCTGGTTCATCGCCTCGCTCATCGAGCGCGGCCTGGCGGCCTTGCTGCGGACCATCCGCTTCAACCAGCTGGCCGAGAAGGCGGGGCTGGCGGACTTCATCGACAAGATGGGGATGAACACCGACGCGGCCGGGATGATCGGCCTGGTGGTCAAGTGGTTCGTGCGCCTCATCGCGCTGGTGGTGGCTTTCGACGCGCTGGGCCTGCCGGCGGTGTCGGACGTGCTGCGCCAGCTGCTGCTGTGGCTGCCGAACGTGGTGGTGGCGCTGGTGGTGCTGGTGATCGGCGGCCTGGCGGCCCGCGCCCTGAGCAACGTGGTGCGCGGGGCGGCCGGTGAAGCGGGCCTGTCCAACGCGAACTTCCTGGCCAAGGTGGCGGCCGTGGTGGTGTGGGCCTTCGCGGTCGTGGTGGCCGTCAACCAGCTGGGCATCGCGACGGAACTGGTGAACACGCTGTTCATGGCGATCGTCGGCGCGCTGGCGCTGGCCCTCGGCCTGGCCTTCGGCCTCGGCGGGCGCGACACCGCGGGCGAGATCGTCCAGAAGTGGTATGCCAAGGCGCAGGAAAAGTCGGGCGAGATGAAGGAGATGGCCGACAACATCGGCGCCGCCGCGAGCACGCAGAAGCCGGCCGAATGGCCCACGGGCGGCTATCCGCAAGGTGGCGGCACGCCGGGCGCGGTGCCGGCCGACCGCAAGCACGACGCCGAAGGCGGTTGAGATTTCAGCCGATGCACTTGCAAGGGCCCTTCGGGGCCCTTTTTTTGTTCTGTCATGATTTCGGCAGGAGAGCCACGCCATGACGCAAAAGAGAGCAGGACTCATCGGACTCGGGGCGATGGGCGCCGGCATTGCCGCCACCCTGCGCCGCAACGGCTACGAAGTGCACGCCTGCGATGCGCGGCCCGGCGTCGCGGCAGGCTTTGCGCGGGAAGGCGGCGTCGCCTGCGACTCGCCCGCGGACGTGGCGAAGGCCTGCGGCATCGTCATCTCCGTCGTCGTCAACGCGCAGCAGACCGAAAGCGTCCTGTTCGGCGAGGGGGGCGCCGCCGCGGCCATGCAACCGGGCAGCGTGTTCGTGATGTGCTCCACCGTCGACCCCAGCTGGTCGATCGCCCTGGAGCAGCGGCTGGGCGCCGCCGGCATCCACTACATCGACGCGCCCATCTCCGGCGGCGCGGCCAAGGCGGCGAGCGGCCAGATGACGGTGATGAGCTCGGCCCGGCCCGCGGCGTACGCCGCGGCGGGCGGCGTGCTGGATGCGATGGCGGGCAAGGTCTACCGGCTGGGGGACCAGGCCGGCGCTGGCAGCAAGGTGAAGATCATCAACCAGCTGCTCGCCGGCGTGCACATCGCGGCCGCCGCCGAAGCCATGGCCCTGGGCCTGCGCGAGGGC
Source organism: Ramlibacter sp. (assembly GCA_021323335.1). Classification (GTDB taxonomy): domain Bacteria; phylum Pseudomonadota; class Gammaproteobacteria; order Burkholderiales; family Burkholderiaceae_C; genus Ramlibacter. Next base: position 38,899 of record JAJTCN010000040.1, on the reverse strand, counting down.
GTGGCGCCGGAAGCGCTGTACGAGGTGATCACGCACAGCGCCGGCAACAGCTGGATGTTCGAGAACCGCATGGCCCACGTGCTGGCGGGCGACTACACGCCGCTGTCGGCCGTGGACATCTTCGTCAAGGACCTGGGCCTGGTGCTGGACACCGCGCGGGCCACCAAATTCCCGCTGCCGCTGGCCTCGACGGCCCACCAGATGTTCATGCAGGCCTCGACCGCGGGGTATGCCAAGGAAGACGACGCGGCCGTCATCAAGATCTTCCCGGGCATCAAGCTGCCCGGCGCGACCTCCTAGGCCGGGTTGCGCGCGAAGCCGCACCCGGCATCGCGGCACTCAATTGCTCATCGGCCTTTCGGACGAATTGCCGCGCTTGAGGTGCTCCCGCACCTTGTCGGCCTCGTCCCCCACGGCCGCCACCGCTTCCTTCACCTTCCTCTCGCTCACGTTGAAGTGGCGCGCCCACGCGCAAACGGCGTAGTCGTAGGACACGTCGATGCGTTCCTTGCGGGGGGAATGCTCGCGGTTCTGCAGGGTACTCATCGTCGTGGATCTCCCGAAAACCTCATCCTATGCAGGCGCCGCGACCTGCCGTGTAGGACTCCGGCCCAGTGCGGAGCAAGCGAATGGGCGATTTCCAACCACCCTCTGGCGAAGCCCATTCCCGGTTCCCGAGCGCGCGTTCCGATAAAGGCGCACAATAGGGGGGTCGTTCGCGTCTTCGTGCGCGTGCGGCAGTTTGCGGTGAACAGTCAGTTTCGCGTTTTCGAATCAATCCCATGAGTTTGTGATTGCATCCGGGCTCCATCGCTTCCCTATCCTTTCAATGGAGTCCCAGATGGGCAACAAACTTTACGTGGGCAACCTGCCCTATTCCTTCTCCGACAGCGACATGCAGCAGGCCTTCGGCCAGTTCGGCACCGTCGCGAGCGCCAAGGTCATGATGGAGCGCGACACCGGCCGCTCCAAGGGCTTCGGCTTCGTCGAGATGAGCACCCCCGATGAGGCGCAAGCCGCCATCAAGGGCATGAACGGCCAGCAGATGGGCGGCCGTGGCCTGGTGGTCAACGAAGCACGCCCGATGGAGCCGCGCAGCGGTGGCGGCGGCGGTGGTTACGGCGGCGGCGGCGGCGGTGGTGGTGGTGGCGGCGGTTACGGCGGCGGTGGCGGTGGCGGCTCCCGCCGGTATTGAGCGCCTATGGCCAAGGAAGAACTGATCGAAATGCGCGGCCGCGTCGAGGAAATCCTCCCCGACTCGCGGTGCCGCGTGAAGCTGGTCAACGGCCATGAATTGGTCGCCTACACCGGCGGCAAGATGAAGAAGCACCGCATCCGCATCATCGCGGGTGATGACGTGACGCTCGAGCTGTCGCCCTACGACTTGACCAAGGGACGCATCATGTTCCGGCACCTGCCGGAACGGAAGCCCTTCGTGGGTGGAGCCCGGCCGCCGCAACGGCGCTGAGCCATCTGCTCGGTCAATGGAAAAAGCCCCGCTCGCGGGGCTTTTTTCTTGGGGCGGCTACAGGAACAGGTCTGCCGTGGACAGGCCCGCCACGCCCGTCACCCGGATCGAGAACTCCGCACCCGCGTCGTTGTCGGTGTTGCCGAACAGCACGCCGTCGATGAACTTCAACTGGCCCGGCATATTGAAGGAGCGATCTGCGTTGATGAAGCCCTTGAAGGCCTGGTCGCCGGCGAGGGACGCATTCGCATCGAGCGTGCGCAGGTCGATCCGGTCGGTGCCGCGCCGGAAGTCCGCGATGGTGTCGCGGGTGCTGGACAGCACGCCGGACTCCTGGGCCCGGTTCAGGTCGAAGATGTCGGCGCCGTCTCCGCCGTACAGGCGGTCGGCGCCGAGGCCGCCGATCAGGACGTCGTTGCCCGTGTCGCCGTACAGGTAGTCGATGCCGGCGAACCCGATGAGCCTGTCGTTGCCGGCATACCCGCGCATGCGGTCGGCGCCGTCGGACAGGAAAAAGCTGTCCGCACCGGCCAGGATGCCCTGGACCAGGGCGAAGTCGTCACTGGTGCTGAGGGTGTGCGCCGCGTTCCAGAGCGCCACGGCGCCGACGCTCATCCTTTCGATGCCCCACACGGCCATGTAGTCGCTGCCGGTCAGGTACTCCTCGATGATCCCGGTGACCGTCCCGCCCGTGATGGTGTCGCCCGACATGGTGATGCCGTGGCCGGCGAACGTCGTGTACGAGGCGCCGAAGTCGAACTCCACCGAGAACAGGTCCTCGTAGACGATCCCGTTGTAGGTTGCGAAGACGTTGTTGCTGAACTCGTAGCCGGTCGCTTCCAGGGTGTCGCTGATGTTCAGCGTCCGGTAGTCGTAGGGTGCGTCCGCGAAGAATGTGGCCATGGTCGGTTCCTCCGTCCCACCAGGGGACAAGGAAATTGAACCAGAGGCCGCCCCACTGCGACTTGCGCTTCGTCAATGAAAAAGCCCCGGTGGCGGGGCTTTCATCGGGGGAATCCGTGGAGCGGGCGATGGGAATCGAACCCACGTCTTGAGCTTGGGAAGCTCAGGTCCTGCCATTGAACGACGCCCGCGCTGGAGCGGCGGATTGTAGCTTGGCCTCCACGTCCCGTCGGCGGAACGTCACCCGAAGAGGAAGTCCGCAGCCGTGATCTCCGATCGTTTCGTGTTCAACAGGGCGATCTCGCCGTAGCTGTCCTCGGTCGTCTTGATGAGGAGGTCGTCCGCCACGTCGTCGCTGTCCGCGTCGACCATTTCGAACGTGAGGTTGCCGAAGGAGAGGTCGGTCTGCCGCAGGTCGATCCGGTCGGCCCCGTTCTGGAAATCCATCACCGTGTCGAAGTCCCACGCACCCCGGAAGATGAAGAAGTCGCCGTCGGCGCCGCCCGTGAGGAAGTCCTGGCCGACGCCGCCATCGAGGCGATCGCGCCCCGTTCCGCCGTACAGGCGGTCCGTGCCTTCGCCGCCCAGCAGCCTGTCGGCACCTGCATCGCCGTAAAGGAAGTCGTTGCCCGCCTCGCCGCTCAGCAGGTCGGTGCCGTTGCCGCCGCGCGCCAGGTCGTCGCCGTCGCCGCCGTAGATGCGGTCGTCATCCCCCTGGCCGAGAAGGGTGTCTTCGGCCGCGCCGCCGTAGACCAGGTCGGCTCCATCGCCACCGCGAATGGTGTCCAGGCCATCCTGGCCGTAGAGGCGATCGGCCCCGCCCGCACCGTCGATGAAGTCGTCGTCCTCACCGCCATGGATCCGGTCGGCCCCGGTGTCGAAGGCAGCGCGGCCGCTCGCATAGCCGTAGAGGTTGTCGCCGTTGTCGGTGCCGTAGATGGTGTTCGCGCCATCGGTGCCATATCGGATCGCCATGTTCTTTTCTCCTGGAGCCCCAAAGAAAAAGGCCGTTGTGGCATCAAGCCATCAACGACCTTGATCGACTTGCCAGGACGGGCCTGGCACGCTCATGGGCGCTTGTTAGCGACCGTCCTTGTCCGAGTCGCCGGGAATGGCGCGCTCGGTCGCGTTCTTCACGCGCTCCCACGCGTCGCGCGCGGCGGGACGGGCATGCTCCCATTCCAGCGACGACTTGCCGCGTGTGCTGTTCCAGTCGCGCTTCAGGTCGGGCTCGATCTCGTCGAAAGAGCGGTCCGGGTTGCGCGACCAGGAGTCCACGCCGGCACGGTAGGCCGGGCTGTAGTGGTCATAGTCCAGGTCCTTCTGGGCGTACGGACGGGTCGCGTAGTTGTCGCGCCAGTACTTGTCCTCGATCGCCGGATCGGCCGACTTGCGTCCCATGACCGCTCCAGCGACGGCTCCCACGGCCGCGCCAACCGCGGCGCCCACGGGCCCCGTCATGCCGCCGACCATCGCGCCGGCCGCAGCGCCGCCCGCGACGCCACCAGCAGCGGCACCGGCCACGGCGCCGACGCCGGTCTTCTTGCCTTTTTCTTCGTTCATGTCGATCCTTTCGATTGCTGAGACTTCCACCTTACGCATCGAAGGTCGTCGGCAACCTAGGAACTGCGCCCGCCGCCGTGTCAGCCGGGGGAAACACAGCCATGAACCGGCAGCACCTTGCCGGGGTTCATCAATCCCGCTGGATCCAGCGCGCGCTTGATGCGGCGCAGCAAGTCCAGTTTCACCGGGTCCTCGTAGGCCTGCAGGTCCGCGGTGCGCAAGCCGCCGATGCCCTGCTCGGCGCTGATCGAACCCGCGTGGTCGCGCACGGCGTCGTGCACCAGGCGGGAGAGGTCCTGCTGGACCTCGACGAAGCCGGCGGCCGGCGTGCCGGCGGGCTGCAGGATGTTGTAGTGCAGGTTGCCGTCGCCCAGGTGTCCGAAGGTCGCGCTGCGCACGCCGGGAAAGCGCTGCCGCAGCAACGCATCGGTGGATGCGATGAAGCCGGGGATGCGCGAGGTGGCGATCGAGATGTCGTGCTTGGCGCACTGGCCCTCGGCCGCGACCGCCAGCGTGATGCTCTCGCGCAGCCGCCACAGCGCGCGCGATTGCTCGATCGACTCGGCGATGGCCGCATCCTGGATCTCGCCGGCTTCCAAGGCCGCCGCCAGCAGCGCCTCGAAACGTGAAGCAGCCCGTTCGGCGCTCTCGGTGTCGGAGCTCTCCAGCAGCACGAACCAGGGAGCGCCGGGCGCCAGCGGCAGGCGCTGGTCCGGGCAGTGGCGCAGCACCAGGTCGGTGGCGACGCTCGACATCAGCTCGAACCCGGTGAGGTCGGCACCGAGCGCGGCGCGCGCCCGGGCCAGCAGCGCCACTGCCTGCGCGATCGAACCGGTGGCGGCGAGCGCGGTGCGCTGCGCCACTGGCAGCGGGAACAGCTTCAGCGTCGCCGCCGTGATGATCCCCAGCGTCCCTTCGGAGCCGATGTAGAGGTCGCGCAGGTCGTAGCCGGTGTTGTCCTTGCGCAGGGCGCGCAGGCCGTTCCAGATCTCGCCATCGGCCGTGACGACTTCCAGGCCGAGCGTCAACTCACGCGCATTGCCGTAGCGCAGCACCTGCGTGCCGCCGGCGTTGGTGGCGAGGTTGCCGCCGATCAGGCAACTCCCCTCGGCCCCGAGCGACAGCGGGAACAGGCGCCCGGCGGCGCGCGCTGCGTCCTGCAGGTCCTGGAGCACGCAGCCTGCCTCCACCACCAGCGTGTCGTTCTCCACGTCGATGGAGCGGATGCGCTTCATGCGCCCCAGCTGCACCACCACGGCGCGGCCGGAGCCGTCCGGCGTCGCGCCGGCCACCTGGCCGGTGTTGCCGCCCTGCGGCACGATGGGCGCGCCCTGTTCCAGGCAGGCGCGCACCACGTCGCGCACCTGTTCCGTGGAGCCGGGGCGAACCACGGCAAGCGCGCGCCCCGTCACCAGCTTGCGCCAGTCGGTGAGGTAAGGCGCGCAGGCATCGCCGACCAGCACGTGCGCGGCTCCGGCGATGCCGCGCAGCCGCTCCAGCAAGGCAGCCTGGCTGCTCGCGCTGGTCATGCCGCGACCAGCGTCAGCAGCCCGCGCCCGGCGAGAAAGGAGGCCAGGTTGTCCAGCACCAGCTGGGCCATCTCGCGCCGCGTCTCGTGGGTGGCGCTGCCCACGTGCGGCGTCAGCGCCACCTGGTCCATGCCCAGCAGCTCGGGCGGGACGGCCGGCTCGTGCTCCAGCACGTCGAGCCCGGCGCCGCCGAGCCGGCCTTCCGCCAGCGCGCGCACCATCGCGGCCTCGTCGATGACGCTGCCGCGGGCGATGTTGACGACGATGCCGCGCGGACCCAGCGCATCGAGCACTTCGGCACTCACCAGGTGCCGCGTGGCCGGCCCGCCTTCGCAGGCGACCACCAGGAAGTCGGACCAGCGCGCGAGTTCGACCAGCGATTCGACGTAGCGGTACGGCACGCCCGCGCGCGCGCGGCGGTTGTGATAGCCGATCTCCATGCCGAAGCCCGACCCGCGCCGCGCGATCGCCTCGCCGATGCGGCCCAGTCCCAGGATGCCCATGCGCTTGCCGCTGACCCGTGTCGACAGCGGGAAGGCGCCGATGCTGCGCCACTGCCCGGTCTTCACGTAGCGATCGGCCACCGAGGTGCGCCGTGCCGCTGCCAGCAACAGCGCCCACGCCAGGTCGGCCACGCAGTCGTCCAGCACTTCCGGCGTGTTGCTCACCGCGATGCCGCGCGCATGCGCCGCGGCGACGTCGATGGTCTCGTAGCCGACGCCCCAGCTGCAGATCGCACGCAGGTCCGGCAGCCGGGCGATGAGGTCGGCCCTGCAGCCGTGCCGCACCGACGTCACCACCGCGGTGATGCCGGCGGTCCGTTCGGCGAGCGCGTCGAGCCCTCCAGGCGTTTCCCACAGCCGCAGCACGTCGTACTGCGCCTGCAGGGTCGCGTCGGTTTCGTCGCCGAGCGTGCCGACCTGCAGGATGCGCGCGCGCTCAGGCATCCGCGCGGGCCCCGTTCTTCTTCAGCGGGATGTAGTTGGCGTCGGCCGCCGATTCGGCGAAGGTCTTGCCGGCGCGGATGCCCTGCTCCACCGTATGGTCCACCGCCAGGATGCGCTCGGCTTCGGCCAGCACGCGCGGCAGTTCCCCGCGCGGCACGACCACGATGCCGGTGTCGTCCACCACCACCAGGTCGCCCTCCTTGACGGCCACGCCGCCGATGGTGACCGGCTCGCCCATGGCCTGCAGGCGCAGCCGCGTCTTGCCCGTGGTGGGCGTGACCCAGCGGCTCGCCATGGTCAGGCCGGTGGCACGGATCTCGTCGGTGTCGCGGCAGGCGCCGTCGATCACGATGCCCGTCGCGCGGCGGCCGGAGGCCGCCAGCGACGCGATGCCGCCGAAGGTGGAGATGGCGGCGCCGCCCACATCCACCATCAGAATGCGGCCGGGGCCGGTGGCTGCGACGAGGCGGCCGACGGCGAAGTCGGCACGGTCGAACGCGCCGTACGGGCCCCACTCGTGGCGGGCCGTGACGGCAAAGCCGGCCGCCGGCCCCTCTCCGCTGCGGCGCGCGATGCCCTGCACCACGCCGGCGATGCCGCACGCGTCCAGCGCATCGGACCAGGTGCTGCTGCCCATGCGGGCGCAGCGTTCCAGCAGCGCGTTGTCTTCGTTCGTCATGCGAGCGCCTTCAATCCACCTGCGCGCCGGAAGCCTTCACGGCTTCGCCCCAGCGCTTGAGTTCGGCCTGGATGTGGGCCTGGAAGGCCTGCGGCGTGCTGTTGTCCACCACGCCACCCATGTCCTTGAGCTTGGCGGTGAACTCGGGCACCGCGACGATCTGCGCGACGTCGCGGTAGATGCGGTTGGTCAGGTCGGCCGGCAGCGTGCCGGGCCCGAACAGGCCGAACCAGGTGGCCGACACGAAGCCGGGCATGCCTGCCTCCGTGAAGGTGGGCACGGCAGCGATGCCGTCCACGCGCTTGTCGTGCGCCAGGGCGATGGCCTTGATCTTGCCGGACTTGATGTACGGCATGGCGGCGGACAACGTGACGAAGGCCATCGGCACCTGCCCGCCGATCAGGTCGGTGATCATCGGCGCGTCGCCCTTGTACGGCACGTGCGTCAGGTTCAGGCCGTTGCGGGCCTTGAACAGCTCCATGGTCAGGTGCTGCGGCGTGCCGTTGCCGGTGGAGGCGAACGTCATGCCGGGGTCGGCCTTGGCGCGGGCGATCAGCTCCGGCAGCGTGTTGACCGGCAGCGAGTTCGCGGTCACCAGCACGAGCGGGATGGTGGACGTCAGCGTGATCGGCGTGAAGTCCTTCACCGCATCGTACGGGATCTTCTTGTACAGGTTCGCGCTGATGGTGTGCGCCGCCGTGGTCATGTACAGCGTGTAGCCGTCGCCGGCGGCGCGCGCCACCTGCTCGGCGGCGACGAGCGTGCCGGCGCCGGGCTTGTTGGACACCACGACCGGCTGGCCCCACTTGGTGGACAGCTTGTCGGCCACCATGCGCGCGATCACGTCGGTGGCGCCGCCGGCCGGGTACGGCACGACCAGGGTCACGGCCTTGGCGGGATAGGCCTGGGCGCCGGCCAGCATCGGCACGGCCACGGTGAGGGCGAGCAGCGCGCGGGCCGCGGTACGTCTTTGCATCATCTTTGTCTCCTGGGGTCTCGGGTTGGTGTCTCGGGGGCGGCCGGCGTTCACTCGGCCCAGCGCTTCTTCGCCCACAGCTTGCGGAACTCGGCGTCCGCGCCGTCGAGGCGCTTCTTCCACTCGGGGCCGGGCAGGTAGTCCATCTCGGTGAACTGCTGCTTCATCTGGGCCTGGAACTCGGGGCTCGCGGCAACCTGCTTCAGCGCGGCGGCGAGCTTCTGCTCGACGTCCGCCGGCAGGCCCTTGGGCGCGACGATGCCGCGCTCGGAGGCGAACACCAGGTCCACGCCCTGCGCCTTGAAGGTCGGCACGTCGGGGGCCAGCGTGGAGGCGGTGACGCCGGCCTGCGCCAGCGGCCGCATCGTCTTGCCGGCCTGCGGCATCACTTCGCCGAGGTTCAGGCCGCCGATGGCCACGTGGCCGCCGAGCATGGCGGTCTTCAGCGGGCCGGCGCCGGGGAACGGAACGTGCAGCAGCTTGGTACCGGTGAGCTCCTCGAACAGCACCATCTGCAGGTGGTCGTCGGTGCCGGCGCCGGTGGAGCCGTAGCTGATGGTGCCGGGCGCCTTCTTCGCCGCGGCGATGACGTCGGCGACCGATTTGTAGGGGCTGTCCATCGTCACGCTGAAGGCGCTGGGGTCGCGCACCAGGTTACCGAGGTAGCTGAAGTCGGCCAGCGTGAAGCCGGCCTGGCGCTCGATCGGCAGCGTCAGCAGGCCGGGGAAGTTGGTCATGCCCAGCGTGTAGCCGTCGGCCTTGGCGCGGGCGACGTAGCCCAGGCCGATGCCGCCGGAGGCGCCGGGCTTGTTGTTGACCACCACCTGCGTGCCGAGCACCTTGCCCAGGTGCTGGGCCAGCGTGCGGGCCGTGATGTCGGTGCCGCCGCCGGCGGCGAAGCCGACGACGATCTCGATCGGGCGGTCGGGCCAGGCCCAGGCGGGGGTGGCGGCGGTCAGGCCGGCCAGCGCGAAGCCGGCGCCGGCCAGCAGCGTCTTGACGAAGGTCATGCGGGTCTCCTCTTGTTGTCGATCACTTCGCGGCCTGTTCCTGCGCCTCGCGCCAGGCCAGCAGGCGCTGGATGCCTTCCTTCATGCCCACTTGCGGCTTCCAGCCGATCACTTCGCCCGCCAGGTCGTGCGGGATGTGGAAGGCGCCGCCGGAGGTGAGGCGGACGGTGCCGGGGGCATCGGGCTTCACTTCGGGCTCGAGTTTGCTGCCGCAGTAGTCCAGCACCATGCGCACCAGCTCGCCGGTGGTGACCGGCTCGGGCCCGGAGATGTTCATCGCGATGTCGGTCGCGCCACTGCGGAAGGCAGCGACGTTGGCGCGCGCCAGGTCCGCCACGTTGATGAAGTGCTTGGTGTCGGTGCCGTCACCCGGCAGCACGGGGCGCTCGCCCCGGCGCACGCGGTCGTAGGTCTCCATGATGTACAGGGCGTTGGCCGCGCGGTAGTGCTGGCGCTCGCCGTACACCGTCGAATAGCGCAGCACCAGGTAGTCCTGGCCGTGCTTCTGGTGGTACTGGCGGCACAGCTGCTCGCCCATGATCTTGGAGGCGCCGTACAGGATGGCGGCGGGCGGCGCTCCCACGGAATGGAACGGGCCGCCTTCGGCCAGCGCGCCGACGATGCCGGTGCCGTAGCCGTAGACCGCGTTCGACGAGGCGAACACCACCTTCTTCACCTTGGCGATGCGGCAGGCTTCCAGCATGTTCTGCGTGCCGCGCACGTTGACGTCGATCGCCTCCCACGGGCTCTGCGAGAAGCCGAGCGTCATGTAGGCGGCCAGGTGCAGCACGCCGTCCATGCCTTCGAAGGCGGCGACCAGCTCGTGCAGGCGCATCAGGTCGGCCTTGACGATCCGCACGCGCGGGTTGTCCTTCAGGTGGGCGATGGCCTCGGGCGTGCCGAAGGCGAAGTTGTCCAGCAGCACCACCTCCTTGACGCCGGCTTCGAGCAGCCGGTCGGCGGTGTGGGAGCCGACGAGGCTGGCGGCGCCGGCGATCAGGATGCGCGAGCCGTCGAGGTTGAGGGCCACGCCCTGCTTTGCTTTGGTCATTTGGTTCAGAGTCCCAGGGGTTTGTCGTGCATGCCGAAGAACACGCTCTTGACTTGCGAATACAGGCGCAGGCCGTGGAAGCCCTTCTCGCGGCCGATGCCGCTGGCCTTGAAGCCGCCGAAGGCGGTGGCGATGTGCGACTGCTTGTAGGTGTTGATCCAGACCGAGCCGGCTTCCAGCTCGCGCGCCACGCGCCAGGCCCGGGCGTAGTCGCCGGTCCACATGCCCGCCGCCAGGCCGAACACCGTGCCGTTGCCCTGCGCGATGACATCGGCCTCGTCCTCGAACGGCAGGCAGACCAGCACCGGGCCGAAGATCTCTTCCTGGCAGGCACGGGCGGTGTTGGGCAGTCCTTCGATCACGGTGGGCTGGTAGAACCAGCCGTTGGCCAGCTTGGCATCGTCGGGAATGCCGCCGCCGACCAGCACGCGGCCCCCTTCCTGCCGGGCGATGTCCACGTAGCCGGCGACGCGCGCGCGATGCGCCTTGGACACCAGCGGGCCCATCTGCGTTGCGGGGTGGTCGGGCAGGCCGACGCGAACCTTCTTCGTCCGTTCGACCAGCGCATCGACGAAGCGGCCGTAGAGCGACTTCTGCACGAACAGCCGGGTGCCCGCCACGCAGCTTTGCCCGGCCGAGCCGAAGATGCCGGAGAGCACGCCGCCCACCGCCTTTTCGAAGTCGGCGTCGTCGAACACGATGTGCGGCGACTTGCCGCCCAGCTCCAGGCCGACCGGAATCAGCCGGGTCCCGGCGACGCCGGCGATGGCGCGTCCGGTGTCGGTGCCGCCGGTGAAGGACACCATGCGCACGCCCGGATGCTTGACCAGCGCCGCGCCGACGTCCTCGCCGTAGCCCGGCAGGACGGTGAGCAGCCCTTCCGGCAGGCCCGCCTCGGAACAGATGCGCGCCAGCTGCAGCGCCAGCAGCGGCGTCTCTTCGGAAGGCTTGAGGATGACGGCGTTGCCGGCGGCCAGCGCCGGCGCGACCTTCTGGGCCTCGGCCATGATCGGCGAGTTCCAGGGCGTGATCGCGGCCACCACGCCGAAGGGCTCGGCCAGCGACATGGAGAAGTAATCGCCGCGCGGGCTGGTCACTTCGTTCTGCCAGGTCTCGCACAGCGCCGCGTAGTAGCGGAAGAAATAGGCGGCGTTGTCCACCATGTGCTGGCATTCCTTCAGCGGCTTGCCGCTGTCCAGCATCTGCAGGTGCGCGAGGTCCTGGCGCTCGGCGGTGATGCGCCGGCCGATCTCGTACAGCGTGGTGGCGCGCACGTCGGGACGCAGCTTGCGCCACGGCGAAGTGCGGAAGGCCTTCTCGGCCACCTCGACGGCGTCGTCGACGTCGCGCGCGGTGGCCCGGGCCACGGCCCCGATGACGGAGCCGTCGCCGGCGTAGACGGAGCGGATGCACTCGCCGCCGCCGTCGCGCCACTCGGCGCCGATACGGAAGGGTTGGATGGTTTCTGCGGTCATGAAGGGCTTCCCGAAACGGCCGGAAGGCCGGGAGTGAGGCGGGATCATGGGCCGCGACAAGCCATAGGACAAATCGGAATTTGACGCTTACTATTAGCCCATGGCTATGAATATCAAATACCGACCGGTCAAGGCGTTCCTGCTGGCGGTGCAGACCGGGTCCTTCACGCTGGCTGCGGACCGGCTGGGCGTCACGCAGCCTTCCTTCACCGCCCTGATCCGCGACCTGGAGGACATCCTGGGCGTGCGCCTGTTCGATCGCAACACGCGCGGCATCGCCCTGACCGCGGCCGGCAAGGACTTCCTCGCGCGCACCGAGCGGCCCATGACCGACCTGGAGGAGGCATACCGCAGCATGCTGGACCTGGCCGCCGTGCGGCGAGGGTCGGTCGTGGTGGGTTCGCTGCCGTCCACCTCGCTGACGCTCGTGCCGCCGGCACTGCGCCTGCTGCGCGCCGCGCACCCGACGCTGCGCGTGCGGGTGGTCGAGGCCCACAACGACGATCTGGTGGCGATGGTGCGCACCAACCAGATCGAATTCGCCATCGCGGCGCAGCTCGGGCCGGCCGCCGACCTGGCCTTCGAGACGCTGCTGGAGGACACCTTCACCGTGGTGTTCCCGGCCGGCCACGAAGTGGCGGCGCACCCCCGCCTGTACTGGCGCGACATCGTGCGGCACGACCTGATCCTGCTGTCGCGCGGCTCCAGCGTGCGCGAGCTGTACGACGAGGCGACGCAGGAGGGGACCGAGGCCTCGGCGGCGGCATCGCGCTACGACGTGACGCACATGACCACGGCGATCCGCCTCGTCCGCCAGGGCCTGGGCATCACGGTGCTGCCCGCGCTGGCGCTGCCCGAGCTGGATTTGCACGGGCTGATGTCGTGCGGCCTGCACGACGCCTCGGCCCGCCGCACCATCGGCGTGCTGCACCGGCGCGATCGCAGCCTTTCCACCGCGGCGGCGGCGTTCGCCAGCAAGCTGGCCGGCGTCGCGCGCGAAGTGGCGGGGCCTGTCAACATGGCATCCCCCTAGCCATCCCCCCCTCCTCCCCCCTTACCCCCGCCGGCCCGCCCCTCCACAATGCCCCAGCGCCCGCTCGCGGTGCATCAACAGGAGACAGCCGCCATGACGCAGCCTGCATTCCCGGCCATCCGCCGCGCCCTCCTCGCCGCTTCCGCGGCGGCCCTGGCCCTCGGGGGCTTCGCCTCCCTGCCAGCGCACGCCCAGCAGGTCATCACCCTGCACGGCGCCTCGCAGTTCAACGACGACCACGCGTTCACCAAGACGATGGTCAAGTTCGAGGAACTGGTGAAGAAGTACTACGGCAAGCCCGTCAACTTCGTCCTGCACAAGAACAGCGAGCTCGGGCTGGAGAAGCAGTACTTCGAATACATGTCGCAGGGCAAGGCCGTCGACTACGCGGTGGTGTCGCCGGCGCACATGTCCACCTTCTCCAAGGCGGCGCCCTTCATCGACGCCCCCTTCCTGTTCCGCGACCTCGCGCACTGGAACAAGGTGCTGGACGCCGACCTGTTCAAGCCCATCGCCGACGAAGTGGCGCAGCGCGCGGACGTCATGCTGATCGGCTACGCCGGCGGCGGCGTGCGCAACATCTTCTCCAACAAGCCGGGCTCCACCCTCGCCGACATCAAGGCCTTGAAGGTTCGCGTGCAGGGCGCGCCGATCTGGAGCCGCACCTTCACCGCCGTGGGCATGGCCCCCACCGTCCTGCTGATGACGCAGCACGCCATCACCATCCGGCCCCTGTGCTTCTCGGCCAAGACCTTCAAGACGCTGCCGCCGGACCTGCAGGCCGCCATCGTGCGGGCCGGCAAGGAGGCGGGCGCGTACGGACGCCAGATCGAATCCTCCGAGGACGGCGCCAAGCTCGACGCGATGGAGAAGGCGGGCAAGTTGAAGCGCATCGCCTTCGCCGACCGCGCCAAGATGAAGGGCCTGGTCGACCCGGTGATCGCCGCCTACGCCAAGGAAGTCGGGGCCGACGCGATCTACACCAAGATCAACGGCATCAAGTGAGCGGGGCGGGCAGCGCCTGGCGGCGTTTCACCGCCGGGTTCTCCCGGCTGCTCGACTGGCTGCTCATCGCCAGCGTGGCGGTGCTGATCGTGCCGGTGACGATGCAGATCGTCTCCCGCTACACGGCGCTCATCCCGCCCTACATCTGGACGGAGGAGCTCGCCCGCTTCCTGTTCATCTGGATGATCATGATCGGCGCCATGCTCGGCGTGCGCGAGATGGCGCACTTCAACGTCGACATCTGGGCGCGGCTCGGCCGGCGCGGCGAGGCGGCGCTGAAGCTCGTGACCAACGTCGCCACCCTGGTGTTCGCGCTGGTCTTCGTGATCTCCGGCTACGAATTCACGCGCTTCGCCATCTACCGCATCTCCGAGCTGGCCGAACTCCCCTTGTGGGTGATCCACATAGCGTGGCCGCTGACCGGCCTGGCCTGGATCGTGTTCCTCGGTGAGCAGTTCGTCGACAACATCCGCGCGCTGGTCCGGCCGGAGACCGCCGCATGAACGGCTCGGTCCTGTCGCCCGGCGTCGCCAGCTTCATCCTGTTCTCGGTCTTCTTCGTGCTGATGGCGGTGCGCGTGCCGGTGGCCTTCGCGCTCGGGATGGCGTGCCTGCCGATCCTGCTGATCGAGCCGCGGCTGTCCGCCATGACGCTCATGAGCGAGACCTTCAATGCCTACAACTCGTTCATCCTGCTGGCGGTCCCCTTCTTCCTGCTGACGGCCAACCTGATGAACGTGGGGGGCATCACCGAACGGCTGCTCAAGCTGTCGCGCACCATGGTGGGCCACTTCCCCGGCGGCCTGGCGCAGATCAACGTGGTGCTGTCGCTTTTCTTCGCCGGCATCTCCGGCTCGTCCACCGCCGATGCCGCCAGCCAGTCCAAGATCTTCATCGAGGCGCAGCGGCGCGAGGGCTACGACGACAGCTTCTCGGTGGCCATCACGGCGGTGTCGTCGGTGCTGGCCGTGATCATCCCGCCTTCCATCCTGATGATCGTGTGGGGCGGCGTGCTGTCGGTGTCCATCGGGGCGCTGTTCCTGGCCGGCATCCTGCCGGGCCTGCTGCTGGTGGCGGTGCAGATGGCCACCGTGCACGCCTACGCCAAGGCGCGCAACTACCCGACCTATCCGCGCGCCACCTTCATCGAGTTCCTGAAGTCGCTGGCGGTGTCGGTACCGGCGCTGATGACGCCGGTGATCATCATCGGCGGCAAGATCTTCGGCTGGTTCACGGCCACCGAGTCGGCGGCGGTGGCGGTGCTGTACGCGGGCGCGCTGTCGATCTTCGTGTACCGCGAGGTCGACTTCAAGGGCGTGCTCCGGGCCCTGTCGGACACCGGCAAGTTCGCCTCGGTCACGCTGTTCTGCGTCGGCACGGCCAGCGCGTTCGGCTGGCTGATGGCGTACTACAAGATCCCCGAGGCGCTGCTGTCCGGCGTGTCCGCGTGGGGCATGAACTGGGTGACGACGGGCCTGTTCATCGCCTTCGTGTTCCTGGTGGTCGGCTGCTTCCTGGACGCGATCCCCGCGATCATCATCGTCGGCACCATCCTGCAACCCATCGCGGCGGCCGCGAACATCGACCCCGTGCACTTCGCCATGATCGGCATCGTGTCGCTGGCCTTCGGCCTGGTCACGCCGCCGTACGGCCTGTGCCTGATGATCTGCTGCAAGATCGCCGAGATGCGCCTGGCCGACGTGCTGAAGGACACCATGCTGATGCTGCTGCCGATGATCGGCGTGCTGCTGCTGGTGATCGTGTGGCCGCAGCTGGTGCTGTTCCTGCCGGGGCTGATTTCGCCGGAGTTCCTGAAGTAGCTGCGCAACGGCCCGCCCGCCCCGGTCCTGCAATAGACTGGGTTGCATGAACGACACCCTGCTCTGGATCCTGAGCATCGCGCTCATCGTCGCCGGCTTCGCCGGCATCGTGCTGCCGGCCTTGCCGGGCACCTTGTTCGTCCTGGCCGGGATCGTGCTCGGGGCGTGGATCGACGACTTCACGCGGGTCGGCTGGTTCGC
This sequence comes from Ramlibacter sp., assembly GCA_021323335.1. GTDB lineage: Bacteria > Pseudomonadota > Gammaproteobacteria > Burkholderiales > Burkholderiaceae_C > Ramlibacter. Next base: position 23,240 of record JAJTCN010000040.1, on the reverse strand, counting down.
GCTCGGCACGATCGCGGTGCTCGCCGTGCTCGCGTGGCTGATGGACTACGTGGCCGCGATGCTGGGCGCCAAGCGGGCCGGCGCCAGTCGCCTTGCGATCATCGGCGCGGCCGTCGGGACCGTCGCGGGGATCTTCATGGGGCTGGTAGGCGTGCTGTTCATGCCTCTCGTGGGCGCGGCGGTCGGCGAATACATGGCACGACGCCAGCATGGCCAGGCGGTCCGCGTCGGCATCGCCACCTGGCTCGGCCTGCTGGCGGGGATGCTCGCCAAGTTCGTCCTGGCGTTCATGATGGTCGGGATCTTCTGCGTGGCGCTGGTGTTTTGAGCGCGGCCCGCAAGGCCCGAGTTCCTCAAGCAGCCGGGCCGGCCAGCCACTCCCGCGCCAGGTTCGCGTCCGTGAAGGTCTGCAGCGTGAGGCCGCTGCGGCGCGCGGCCTTCTCGCTGGTGCCTACGCGGTCGCGCGGCTGCACCACGGTGGCGACGCGCTCGGCCTGGCGGAACTCGTGCGCGAAGTGCGCGCCCAGCTGGATGTGGTCGGTGAAGGAGAGCTCGGGCAGCGTGTCCCGCAGGTCGACGAGCACGCGCCCCTGGCTGGAGCGCTGGGACACCGTGCCGCCGAGCGAGGCCAGTCCGCACAGGTCGGTCAGCGACGCCGGCCCCGCCCCCTGGAGGCACAGGAGGCCTGCCTCATACGTGACAGTGACCGTGAACGCCATCGCCCCGGATCACGCGGTGCGCTGCGTGGCCGCTTCCCGCCTCTGGGTCACGTCCGCCGTGATGCCGACGACACGAAGCCCCTTGTGCCCCGGCGCCTCGTCGACCTGCCCCTTGATCTCCACCCAGCGCAGGCCGCCGTCGGACTTGCGATGGATGCGGCCCTCGAAATGGAAGGCCGTGCGGCCTTCGACGGCGCCGGCGACGGAACGCGCGAACACCTCGCGGTCATCGGGATGCAGGAACTCCTCGACGAAGCGGCTCGCGTTGATTGGGCCTTCCGACGGGTCGATGCCGAAGAGGGCGTAGGGACGGTCGTTCTGCCAGGTGACGATATCGGACGCGATCTCCCAGGTGAAGAAGCCCAGCCCGCCGGCATCCGCCGCCAGGCGCGCGCGCTTGTTCAGGTCCTTCAACTTCTCGTACAGCCGCGCGTTCTCCACCACCAGGCCGGCGGTGCTGCCGATCAACTTGACGGTTTCGCGGTCATTCTCCGACGGCCCGCGCGGCTGCCGGTAGTAAAGGGCCAGCGTGCCGAGCACCGAGCCGTCCTTCGACAGGAAGGGGGTGGACCAGCATGCGCGCAGGCCGTGGGCCAGCGCGAGGTCCTTGAAGGCGGCCCAGAGCGGGTCGGTTTCGATGTCGATGACGACGATCGCGTGGCCGAAGTGCGCCGCGGTCCCGCAGGAGCCGACGCCGGGCCCGATCGCGATGCCGTCGATGGCTTCGTTGTAGGCGGCGGGCAGCGAGGGCGCCGCGCCGTGGCGCAGGTGCCTGCCGTCCTCGTCGAGGAGCAGGATGGAACCGAGGAAGCTGCCGTCGGACTGCGTCTCGGCGGTCTGCACCAGCAGGTCGAGCACCTGCGCGAGCGGCGCGCCGGACAGCGCAAGTTGCAGTGCCTGGTTCTGGCCGGCCAGGAGAAGACTGGAGCGCGCGCTGCCGGCGCCATCACGGAAAGACATCATTCCATTGTGACGCAGATCAGGCAGCTGCAAGCTCGTCCGTACGCGGTTGGCGTCCCCCCTCCGACGGCGGACATCAAGGTTGCAGCCGCCCCGCACCCACCAGCGCCGCGCGCGTTTCCCGCACCGACTCCACCAGCTGGCGCTGGAAACTCCCGGCGTCGTGGCCCTCCGTGCAAGCCTCTTCCAGCAAGCCGGCCAGCGCGCTGATGCGTGCCAGCCCGCCCATCCCGGCGGATCCCTTCAGGCGGTGTGCCGCGGCGGCCTTCGGCACCGCTTCGGTGGAAGCAAGGATCTCGTCCAGCATCCGCTGCACCGACTCCATGATGTTGTGCATCATCTGCAGGAATTCCGCCTCGCTTCCCAGGTCCCGCAGCGACGCCATCTGCCGCTCTTCCACCAGCGGCACGTCGGCCGGGGCGGGCGCGGGCGCGCATGCATGCCGCGCGATGGCGGCAGCCAGCCGGTCCCATTCGATCGGCTTCATCAGGCATTCGTCCATGCCGGCCTCGAGGTAGCGCGCCTGCTCCTGGCTCATCACGTTCGCCGTCAGCCCGATGATCGGGATGCGCCCCGCTGCTCCGGGCAAGGCCCGGATGCGGCGGGTGGCCTCCACCCCATCCATCACCGGCATCTGCACGTCCATCAGCACCATGTCGAAAGGCTCGAGCTGCACCCGCTCCAGGGCCGCCGCGCCGTCGTGGGCGAACGCGACATGGTGGCCACGCGCACCCAGGGTCCGTCCGAGGATGTCGCGGTTGATCTGCACGTCTTCGGCCACCAGGATGCGCTGCGGCGGCGCGGCCGCCAGCGCGTCGGTGCTGGCCGCGCCGCGATGTTCCGCCTCGCCCGCGGCGAGCGGTATCTCCAGCGTGAACACGCTGCCCTGTCCGGCGCGGCTTTCCACCGCGATCCGTCCGCCCATGGCCCCAGCCAGCCGGCTGCTGATCGCCAGCCCCAGGCCGCTGCCCCCGTATTCGCGCGCCGTGCTGCGGTCCGCCTGCGAAAAGGCGGTGAACAGGATGTCGAGCTTGTCCTTCGGGATGCCGATGCCCGTGTCCCGCACCTGGAAGCGGTACGACCAGCCCCCGGACGGGTCGGCTTCGCCCGCGACGTCCAGGCTGACGCTGCCGCGCGCGGTGAACTTCACGGCGTTGCCGGCGAGATTGAGCAGGATCTGCCGCAGGCGGGTGGGGTCTCCCCGCACCACCTCCGGCAAGCCGGGTGGCCAGCGCGCATCGAAGGCCAGGCCTTTTTCGAGCGCGATGGGGTGGATCAGCGAACGCACCTGCTCGATGATCTCGGAGACCCGGAAATCGATCGACTCCAGGGCGAGCTTGCCCGTCTCGATGCGGGAGAAATCGAGGATGTCGTTGATGACGTTCACCAGGTGCCGGCCCGACGAACGCATGGCGTCCACGTAACGGCGCTGCTCGGGCGTCAGTTCCTGCGCGGCCAGCAGGTCCGCCATGCCGAGCACGCCCGTCATCGGCGTGCGGATCTCGTGGCTCATCGCGGCCAGGAACTCGGCGCGCGCGTCGCTCTTGCGGCGTAGCTGGGCCCACAGCTTCTCCTGCTCCGCCAGCAGCACCGCGAAGGGCAGCGTGCACAGCACGGTGGCCGCGAGGTAAAGCTGCAGCACCTGCACCCTGGCCTGGATGCCGGAGCCGGGATCCAGGATGTGGAACAGCGCGCCGATATCGCGCGCCGCGAACCAGCCCCCGGTCACGGCCAGCACGGCCATCAGCGAAGTGGCGCCGGCCAGCCGGTACCACCAGGTGCACAGCACCAGCAGCGGAAAGGACAGCAGCAGCAGGGGCGGATACACCTCCTGCCGCACCACGATCACGCAGGCCACCGCGATCAGCGCGATGCCGGCGATGCGCCGCCCGAGTCCCGGAGCCGACTCCTCGCTGCGCGGCGCGGGCCGGGCCCAGCTCAGGAGCAGCGGCATGAGGGTGAGATAGGCCAGCGCCGAAGCCAGCGCCCAGGTGACCCACTGCGGCCGGAATGCCGCGCCGGCGGCGCCATGGAGCGCCGCGGCGGCGGCCGCGCCGCTCACCAGCGGCACGGCGCACGCCGCAAGCAGCAGCCGCGACAGCTGGTCGCGGCCGTACCAGGAACTGCCCAGGCCCTGCCTTCCGTGCAGGATGGCCGCCATGCACACTACCTCCAGCGCATTCGCCGCGCCCACCAGCCAGGGTTGGGCGGCGTTCGTGAGCTCGCGGGCGGAACCGGCCGCGATCCACAGCATCGGCGCAAGCACGGTCCACTGGCGGCGCGGCGTCACCAGCAGCAGGAACACCGCCACCGCGTTGGCGCCGCGCAATGCGGGGTTGTCGCCGTACAGGCTGGTCGGGATCGCCTGCAGCGCGAAGTAGATCGCGGCGAAGGCAGTCCAGCGCAGGATGTGCTTCGGGTTCACGCGGACGGCCGGCTCCTGGTTGGATGACGTCACGGGGGGCGACGGGGGGGAGCATAACTGGCCCAGTCAGACGGCAATCAGCTTTCCCCGCAGAAACCCTAGGGTCCCGCCTCCTACAATCCCGCGAACCGATGGAACAACCGAGGACCACGTGAGCATCACAGCCCACGCGATGAGGGGCCTGTACCGCACGATGGTGCGGATCCGCGCTTTCGAGAATGCCGCGGAGATCGCCAGCCAGGGCGGCGTCAGCGCGTACGGCAAATCCGCCGAAGGCAATGCGAAAGTTCGCGGGCCGCTGCACCTGTCCACCGGGCAGGAGGCGGTGCCCGCCGGCGTCTGCGCCCACCTGCGGCCCGACGACTACCTCACCTCCACCCACCGCGGCCACGGCCACACGCTGGCCAAGGGCGCCGACCTCGAACGCATGATGTGCGAGCTGTTCGGCAAGGCCACCGGCTTCAACGGCGGCAAAGGCGGCTCCATGCACATCGCCGACTTCTCCGTCGGCATGCTCGGCGCCAACGGCGTCGTGGCGGCCGGCCTGCCGATCGCGGTGGGCGCGGCCCATGCGCAGAAGCTGCAAAGGCGCGATGGGATCACCGCCTGCTTCTTCGGCGACGGCGCCATCAACCGCGGCCCGTTCGTGGAGGCCTTGAACTGGGCCCAGGTGTACGGCCTGCCGGTGCTCTTCGTCTGCGAGGACAACCGCTGGAGCGCCACGACGGCCAGCGGCCCGATGATCGCCGGCGAAGGCGCCTCGGCGCGCGCGGCCAGCTTCGGCATCCCCTCGCTGCAGGTCGACGGCAACGACATCACCGCGGTGCACGAAGCCGCGGCTTCGCTGGTGCGCGAAGTGCGATCCGGCGGAGGCCCGCGCCTGCTGCACGCCCTGACCTATCGCGTCAAGGGCCACGTCTCGGTGGACCCGGCCGCCTACCGCGATCCCGCCGAACTGCGGGCGGCCCTGGAGACCGACCCGATCGCGCGGGCCCGGCAGCAGTACCTGGCGCTGCCCGATGCGGTCGCGCAGGAGCTGGAGGCCATCGAACGCGAGGCCGAACAGGAAGTGGCGGACGCGCTCGCAGCCGCAAACGCGGCACCCTGGCCGGAACCGTCGGCCGCCTTCGAGGACGTGCAGACCACGGGAGCCGGCCAATGGCGGTGATGACGTATGCCGAGGCGGCGGTGCTCGCCGTCGCGCACGAGATGGAAGCCGACGCCAACGTGGTGGTGCTCGGCGAGGACGTCGGCCGCGGCGGCATCTTCGGCCAGTACAAGGGCCTGCAGGCACGCTTCGGCACCGATCGCGTGGTCGACACGCCGATCAGCGAGGCGGCCATCCTCGGCGCCGGCGTCGGCATGGCGCTGGCCGGGCTGCGTCCCGTCGTCGAGATGCGGGTGGTGGATTTCGCCTTGTGCGCGATGGACGAGATCGCCAACCAGGCCGCCAAGAACCGCTTCATGTTCGGCGGCCAGGGCCGCGTGCCGATGGTGGTGCGCATGCCCATCGGCATCTGGGACGCGTCGGCCGCGCAGCATTCGCAATCGCTGGAAAGCTGGTTCGCCCACCTGCCCGGCGTGGTGGTGGTGTGCCCGGCCACGCCGCAGGACAACTACTCGCTGCTGCGCGCCGCGCTGGCCAGCGGCGACCCGGTGGTCTACATGGAGCACAAGACCTTGTGGGGCGTGAGCGGCGAGGTCGACCCCGCGTCGACCGCGAAGCTCGGCGAGGCGCGCTTGGTGCGTCCGGGACGCGACGTGACCATCGTCAGCTGGAGCAAGCAGGTGCAAGCCTGCGAGCAGGCCTGCGACGAGCTCGCGGCCCATGGCATCGCCGCCGAACTGGTCGCCGCCGGCTTCGGCGCCGAGATCGCCGCCACCGTGGCCGAGACCGTGGGCTGCAAGGTCCGCCGCCTGGGCGCGCCGCGCATCCCGGTGGGCTACGCGTCCGTGCTCGAAGCGCAGTCGCGCGTCACTGCGCCCGACATCGCGGCCGCCGCACGCGGCCTGCTCGCCTGAAGCCATGGCGCTGCCTGAACTGCCCGACCCCCTCCCCGGCGAAGCCCCGGTCCACCCCGACGAGGCCACGCGCGTGCCGCTGGCCATCGAGGACTGGCTGACCGTCATCGTCATGGCCTTGCTGGCGCTGATCACATTCGCCAACGTGCTGGTGCGCTACTTCACCAGCCAGTCCTTCGCCTGGACGGAGGAGATCTCCATCTTCCTGATGATCGTGCTGGCGCTGGTGGCGGGCTCCGCCGCCGTGGCGCGCAACCGGCAGATCCGCATCGAGTACTTCGCCGACAACGGGCCGGAATGGCGGCAGCGCGCACTGGCGCGCTTCGGCGCGCTGATGGTGTTCCTGCTGTTCGCCATCATCGCGGTGCTGAGCACGCGCGTGGTGTACGACGACATCCGGTTCGGCGAGACTTCGCCCGGCATCGGCGTGCCGGTCTGGTGGTACACGATCTGGATGCCGGTGATGTCGATCGCCATCGCGGGCCGCGCACTCGGCCTGTTCATCCGCCGCGGACGCCGGCCATGATCGCCACGCTGCTCTTCGTCGCGTTCCTGGCGATGCTGATGCTCGGCGTCCCGATCGGCGCGGCTCTGGGGCTGGCGGGCGCGGTGTGCATCGCGCTGGCCAATGCCGGCACGCAATGGTTCGGCCTGCTGGCCGTGCCGCAGAACTTCTACGCGGGGCTGGCCAAGTACCCGCTGCTCGCGGTGCCGATGTTCGTGCTGGTGGGTTCGATCTTCGACCGCTCCGGCGTCGCGCTGCGGCTGGTGAACTTCGCGGTGGCCATCGTCGGGCGCGGTCCCGGCATGCTGCCGCTGGTGGCGATCGCCGTCGCCATGTTCCTCGGCGGCATCTCGGGCTCGGGGCCAGCCAATGCCGCGGCGGTGGGCGCGGTGATGATCGCGGCCATGAGCCGGGCCGGCTACCCGCCCTCGTATTCGGCCAGCGTGGTCGGCGCGGCCGCCGCCACCGACATCCTGATCCCGCCTTCGATCGCCTTCATCGTCTATTCGGTGATGGTGCCGGGCGCTTCGGTGCCCGCACTGTTCGCCGCCGGCATGATCCCCGGCGTGCTGGCCGGCTTCGCGCTGATGATCCCGGCGGTGTGGATGGCGCGCCGGCACAAGATGGGCCAGCTCGAGGCCAGCCTGCCGCGCCCGCCGTTCTGGCGCAGCCTGCGCGACGCGCTGTGGGGGCTGGCGGCGCCGGTGCTGATCCTGGGCGGCATGCGGGCCGGCTGGTTCACCCCGACCGAGGCCGCGGTGGTCGCCGTGTTCTACGGCCTCTTCGTCGGCATGGTGGTGCACCGGACGATCAAGGCCCGCGACCTGTTCACCATCTTGCGCGAATCGGGCGAGCTGTCGGCGGTGATCCTGCTGGTGGTGGCGCTGGCCGGCATCTTCGCCTATTCGCTGTCGACGCTGGGCGTGATCGACCCCGTGACGCGCGCCATCGTCAACTCCGGCCTTGGCGAGTACGGCGTGCTGGCGCTGCTGATCCTGCTGCTGGTGACGGTGGGCATGTTCCTCGACGGCGTGTCGATCTTCCTCATCTTCGTGCCGCTGCTGCTGCCCATCGTCAATCACTACAAGTGGGACCCGGTGTGGTTCGGCGTGATCCTCACGCTGAAGGTGGCACTGGGCCAGTTCACCCCGCCGCTGGCCGTGAACCTGATGGTCTCGTGCCGCATCGCCAAGGTGCCGATGGAGTCCACGATCCGCTGGGTCGGCTGGATGCTGCTGTCCATGGCGCTGGTGATGGTGCTGGTCATCGCCTTCCCGCAGCTGGCGTTGTGGCTGCCGAAGACTCTCGGCTATTGAATCGTTCGTTCGTTCACCCAAGGAGACATCCCATGAAGTTCCGTCGCACCCTGCTGGGCCTGGCCATGGCGGCCACCGCCCTCGCCTTCTCCCACACCGCCATCGCACAGTCGAACTACAAGGCCGAATACAAGATGTCGCTGGTGCTGGGCCCGCCCACGCCCTGGGGCATGGCCGGCCAGATCTGGGCCGACCTGGTGCGGGAGCGCACGCAGGGCCGCATCAACATCAAGCTGTACCCCGGCGTCTCGCTGGTGCAGGGCGACCAGACGCGCGAGTTCAGCGCGCTGCGCCAGGGCGTGATCGACATGGCGGTGGGCTCCACCATCAACTGGTCACCGCAGGTCAAGGAACTGAACCTGTTCTCGCTGCCCTTCCTGATGCCCGACTACGCGGCGGTCGACGCGCTGACGCAAGGCGAAGTCGGCAAGCGCATCTTCGCCACCATCGACCGCGCCGGCGCGGTGCCGCTGGCCTTTGGCGAGAACGGCTTCCGCGAGCTGACCAACAGCAAGAAGGCGATCAAGTCGCCGGAAGACCTGAAGGGCATGAAGATCCGCGTGGTCGGCTCGCCGCTGTTCTCCGACACCTTCAATGCGCTGGGCGCGAACCCGACGCAAATGAGCTGGGCCGATGCGCAGCCGGCGCTGTCCAGCGGCGCGGTCGACGGCCAGGAGAACCCGATGTTCCTGTTCACCGTGCTGAAGATGCACACGGTGGGCCAGAAGTACGTGACGACCTGGGGCTACGTGGCCGACCCGCTGGTGTTCGTCGTCAACAAGGATGTCTGGGCATCGTGGACGCCGGCCGACCAGGCCGCCGTGCGCCAGTCCGCCATCGACGCCGGCAAGCAGGAGATCGCCCTGGCGCGCAAGGGCCTGGTCGAAGCCGACAAGCCGCTGCTGAAGGAAGTGGCCGGCATGGGCGTGACCGTCACCACGCTCTCGCCCGCGGAGCGCGATGCCTTCGTGAAGGCGACGCGCCCGGTCTACGAGAAGTGGAAGGCCACCATCGGCGCCGACCTGGTGAACCAGGCCGAGAAGGACATCGCCGCGCGCAAGAAGTAAGCAGGCTCGGCCCGCTGCCAAGGCCTCCCGCGGGAGGCCTTTTAATTGGGGTCAGATTCCAATTATTTCTTCAAATAATTGGAATCTGACCCCAATTAAGAATGCGGGGATGCGGCAAGCTGCCGCGCCGTCACGTCGCGTCCCACCGCGAAGACGCCGACCACGGCGCCTGTTTCATCCTGGAGCAGGCCGAACGAGAAGTCGACATAGAGACGGCTGCCGTATTTGTGGGTGGCGCGCGTCGTCATGACCTTGCCGTCCACCCGCAGGTGGCCGCTGGCCAGGGCCCGGCGGAAGCCGGCGTCGTGGGCCGCACGAAAGCGCTCCGGCACGATCAGGTCGAGCGGGTGGCCGATGGCCTCCTGCGGGGAAAAACCGAAGATCACTTCGGCGCCCCGGTTCCACACGCGGATGGTGCCCTGCGGATCGGCAACGATCACCGCGTCGGTCATGGCATCGATGACCCTGGACCGCATCACGGCGCCGGCAAGGTCCTGCGCGACGGCGGGTTGCACGGGAGCGGCGCCTGAGGGATCGGGCATGCCCCAAACATATCACGGCGTGACATGAAGTCAAGGAGCGCGCGGCTCAGCCGGCGGGTGCGCAGAGCGGCAGCGTCACCGTGAAGCGGCTGCCGCGCCCCACGCCCTCGCTCGCGGCGGTGATGGTGCCGCCGTGCTCCTGCACGAGGCGCTGCGCCAGGCTCAGGCCCACGCCCAGGCCGGGAGGCTGGCCGTCCTTGCCATTCGTTCCCTGCACGAACAGGCCGAAGACGTGGGGCAGCAGGTCGGGGGCGATGCCGAAGCCCTGGTCGTCCACCTCCACCACGGCCTGCGCCTCCGCGCGGCTGACGCGCACGAGGATGCGCCCCTGCTCCGCGCTGTAGCGCGCGGCGTTGTGCATCACGTTGGAAAACACCTGCTTCAGGCGGGTGGCGTCCGCGTCCACCCACAGCGGCTCCCCGTGCAGCGTCAGGTCCACCTGGTGCTTCTTGGCGGCCATGGCCGCACCGGTCATCTCGAGCGCCTGGCCCACCAGCTCGTTCATGTCCGTGGGACGCTTGTCCAGCTCCACCTTGCCCTGGCTCACGCGGGACGCGTCCATCAGGTCGTTGACCAGCTGGTTGATCTGCTGCGCCTGGCGTGCGATCACGGCCAGGTGCTTCACCAGCTCCGGCTGCTGGAACTCCGGCTTGCGCCGCAGGATCTGCAGCGTCATCTGCAAGGTGCCGAGCGGATTGCGCAACTCGTGCGCGAGGGTTGCGACGAACTGGTTCTTGCGCCCGTCGGCCATTTCGAGCTCGGATTGGCGGTCCTTCAGGGACTGCAGCGCCTGCATCATGTCCCGCTGCTGCTGCTCGTACTCCTCCTGCACGGACTGGGGCTTGCGCTCGGCCAGTTGCGCGGCGAGCGGGTCGACCTGCTCGGCCCGCAGGCGGGCCGCACCCCGCGCGCGCGCCATCTCGATGACGACGACGGTGCCGCCGGCGGCAGGCTGCCGCACCGCGAACCGGTCGGCCAGCCGCCGGCAGCTCGCGAGGCCGCGGCCGACGACCCGGTTCGCGTTGACGCGACCGGCCAGCACCCCGGCCAGGTCGGGGATGCCCGGCCCCTGGTCCGCCACTTCGGCCACGACGTACTGCGTCGCGTCGGGACTGTCGCCCAGGTCGAGGTGGAACGTGACCGTGCCCTCCCCCGCGTACTGCACCGCGTTGCGCGCGACCTCCGACACCGCCGTCACGAAACGGGTGCCGTCCATCTTGTCCAGGCCGCACAAGGCGCCCACGGCGCGCGCCCGGTCGCGAACGACCACCAGGTTGTGGCGCGTGATGGGCGCCGCCAGGATGGCGTGTTTCATCGGAGGTCCCGTGCCACGAGCACCGTGGCATCGTCGGTGGGCCGGGCGAAGTCCCGGAAGAGGACGGATGCCACCAGCAGCGCATGCCGCTTGAGCAGGCCCGGATAGGCGTTCATGTTCCAGCGCCCGGACAAGCCGTCGGTGGCGAGCACCAGCGTGTCGCCGGGCGACCAGCAGCGCTCGACCATCAGCACCTTTCGCACGTTGTGGCCCACGATCCCGTCGACCGACAGCAGGTGATGCGAAGACTCGCCCGAATGGACCACGCCCGCGATGTTGCCGACGCCGGCGAAGACGAACTTGCCCTCGGCCTGGTCGATGGCCGCCACGGCCATGACGGCGCCGCGGGTGTTGCCCATCGCCGCGTGGCACAGCCCGATGATGTCGCCCGGCGTGGCGCTGTCCGGCGCCGCGCGGAACGCTGCCAGGGCGGCGTCGGCGGCAACGGCGGCGAGCGGGCCGTGCCCGAGCCCGTCGACCAGGCACAAGCGCTCCCAGCGGCCGCTGCGAGCGTGCGCCCAGGCGTCGCCGCACTCCACCTCGCCGCGCATCGGTGCGCGGCGCGCCCCGAGCTCGAGGGCCGGCCGCGCCGGTGCCGCAGGCACATTGCGGTCCGCCGCGATGCGGCTGAGGATGGCGGTGCCCTGGTCGATGCGGCTGTAGGTGTCGAACAGGTCCGAGGCCCGCATGATGGCGCCCAGGCCGATGCCCAGGCTGCCGCCGGTGGAGTGGCCGTCGCGCCGGGATGCATCGAAGTCGGGGAACCCCGGCCCGACGTCGGACGCTATGAGCTGGAGGCCGGCGCCAACCGTGTCGTGGAAGCTGTTGAGAGTGACGGTCCCCTGCTTCCCGTATTTCACCAGGTTGGTCGACAGCTCGGTGGCCACGAGCGCTGCACGTCCGAGATCGGCCTCGCCCAGGCCCTGCGCGCGCGCCAGTTCGACCGCCAGACGGCGAACCTGCCCGACCTGGCTTTGCTCGACGACTTCGATGGTGGTTTCCATCGGGTCACCGCGCCGCTTCGTCGAGGAGGCGCATGCCCTTGTCGACGGTCAGGGCGGTGCGCAGGCCATTCAGCGGAAGCCCGAGCTCGACGAGCGTGATGGCCACGGCGGGCTTCATGCCGACGACCACCGTCACCGCGCCCATCACCCGCGAGATGCCGGCGATCTGCCCGAGCGCCCGGCCGATGAAGGAGTCGACGATCTCCAGGGCCGAGATGTCGATCAGCACGCCGCGGGAATGCGTCTTCGCCAGCATCGTCGTCAGGTCGTCCTGCAGGCGCAGCACCAGCCGGTCGTGCATCTCCACCTGGATGGTGACGAGCAGGTAGCCGTTGAACCTCAGGATGGCGATTTGCTCCACGGACCGCTTACGACGCGGTGGCGTGGACGCTGAGGCCGCGGCGCGCCAGCGCGATGCGCAGCGCATCGGCCACCGTGGAGCGGGTGGCGACGTCGCCGAGGTCCACGCCCAGGTGCACGATGGTCTGCGCGATCTGCGGGCGGATGCCGCTGATGATGCATTCCGCGCCCATCAGGCGGGCGGCGGAGACGGTCTTGAGCAGGTGCTGGGCGACCAGTGTGTCCACGGTGGGCACGCCGGTGATGTCGACGATGGCGACAGTCGCTTCCTCGTCCACGATGGCCTGCAGGAGGTTCTCCATGACGATCTGCGTGCGTTCGCTGTCCAGCGTGCCGATGAGGGGCACCACCAGGATGCCGTCCCAGAGCTTGATGACCGGCGTGGAGAGGTCCAGCAGTTCCTGTTGCTGGCGCGCGATCACCTTTTCACGGCCACGCTGGTGCGCCTCGATCGTGACCAGGCCCAGCTTGTCCAGCATGGCGGAGGCGCTCATCGTTTCCTGGTTCAGGCGCATGGCGTCCGAGGCGTACGTGTGCCGCAACGCGGCGAACAGCGGTTCCTTCAGCGAGAACACGAAGGTGGCGGTTTCCGAGGGAGAAAAACCGGCATGCGCGCGGTTCTTCGACAGGTCGGAAAGCGATGCGCGCACCTCGTCCCAATGCAGGCCGGCCATGCCCTCGTCGGAGCTTTTCTGGCAGGCGCTGGAGAAGGAGTCGAGGAAGGCGCGCGACTGCTCGCCCACTTCGGCTTCGCTGAGGATGTGGCGGCGGCTGTTGTCCGCCATCTGCAGGCCCACCCATTCGCGCAGGATGGCAGGCTGGTTGTTCTTGAGGATGGTCCCCATTCCGTTGTCGTCGGCCATGTCGGCTCCTTAAATCCAGGGAGCCGTCGGTGACGAACAATCGGTGAACTTGTGAGCTGAGTATGCACGCTTTCGCACCAAGCCGCCTTGATTCTTTGGGAAGGCCCTTGGTGCGGAGGCCGGACGGCGCAGGACGGCCTCCTACCTGCGTCCGGGGCGGTCGCCCGCGCAGCGGGTCCGCGGTGATGCTAGGGTGCTCGATGACAATGACCGCCATGCCGACAGCCTCGAAGAGACGCCACCTGATCGCACTCGGGGCGCTGGGGCTCGCCGGCTGCAGCGCCACGGGCGCGCTGAACGTGCTGGTGCCCCGAGGCACGTATCGCGCCGAGACCGGCATCGCCTACGGCGACGACGCGCGGCAGCGCCTGGACGTGTACGTGCCGCTGCAGCCGCAACCGGCCGCGCCGCTGGCCGTCTTCTTCTACGGCGGCTCGTGGACGAGGGGCGACCGCGCGGACTATCGCTTCGTCGGCGAGGCCCTGGCCAGCGCCGGCATCATCGCCGTGGTGGCCGACTACCGGCTGAGCCCGCAGGTGCGCTGGGACGCGATCCTCCAGGACTGCTCGGACGCGGTGAGGTGGGGGTTCCGCAACGCGGAACGGCTGGGCTCTTCGACCCGACGCATCTACCTGGTCGGGCACAGCGCCGGGGCCTACAACGCCGCGATGCTGGCGCTGGATGATCGCTGGCTCGCGCGGCACGGCCTGCAGCCACGGCAACTGGCCGGCTGGGTGGGGATGGCCGGTCCCTACAACTTCCTGCCGATCGTGGACCCGGATTCGCGGCGCGCCTTCGACTGGCCGGACACGCCCCTGGACAGCCAGCCCATCGCGCACGCCTCGGCACAGGCGCCGCGCACGCTGCTGCTGGCCGCCAGGGAAGACCAGGTTGTGAACCCGCAGCGCAACAGCGTGCAGCTCGCGCAGCGCCTGCGCGGAGCCGGGGTCGACGTGGAGCTCGAGGTGCTGGAAGGCGTGAACCACGTGACGATCATCGGTGCGCTGGCGACGCCGTTGCGCGGGCTCGCGCCAGTCAGGGACGCGGTGACGCGGTTCATCCTCTCTTGAGCTAGTGGAAGTCGCGGCTGCCGCCGAGCTTGCCGAGCCGGCCCAGCAGCGGCGTCAGGTCCTCCAGGGATTCCGCGATGAGGTGCCGCACCTGGCCGCCGCTGTCGATATCGCGTTGCCATACACCGCGCACCGCCATCAGCTTCGAATGCAGCAGAGCATCGCGCTGGCTTTCGCGCACGTGCTTCCAGACGATCACGTTCACCGGGCCCGTCTCGTCCTCCAGCGTCACGAAGATCGTGCCCTTGGCCGTCTGCGGTTGCTGCCGCACCGTCACGATGCCGCAGGCACCCACGCGCCGGTTGTGCGGCAGGTCGTGCAGTTCGCTGGCGCTGAGCAGCTTGAGCTTCGCGAGCTTCCTTCTCAGCAAGGCCACCGGATGGTTGCGCAGCGTGAACCCGGTCGACGCGTAGTCGAAGAAGATCTCCTCGCCTTCATGGGCGGCGGGCAACAGCAAGGGCTGTTCGTTGATGGGCGCCTGCCTCAACATGCCCGGCGCCTTGAGCTGCGCCGATGCTTCCCAGACTTGCTGTCGGCGGTGCCCGGCGAGGGACCGGAGCGCATCGGCCGATGCGAGCGCCTTGAGATCCTTCAAATCGAGCAGCGCCCTCAGTGCCAGGTCTTCGACGCTGTCGAATGCGCGTTGTGCCCTTGCCTCGACGATGCGCTGCGCCCCAGCCTCCGAGAGTCCGCCAACGAGACGCAGACCGAGCCTCACTAAATTGGGGTCAGATTCCAATTTCGAGTCGAAATTGGAATCTGACCCCAATTTAGTGTCCCAGTCGGAGAAGCCAACATCCGCCGGCAGCACCTGCACGCCATGCCGCTGCGCATCCTGGATCAGCTGCGACGGCATGTAGAAGCCCATGGGCTGGGAGTTCAGCATGGCCGCGAGGAAGCAAGCGGGCTCGTGGCACTTGAGCCAGCTGGAGTCGTAGGCCAGCAGGGCAAAGCTGTAGGCGTGGCTTTCGGGGAAGCCGTATTCACCGAAGCCCAGGATCTGCTTGAAGATCGCTTCGGCAAACTCGGCGCGGTAGCCATTGGCGATCATGCCGTTGACCAGGCGGTCCTGGAACTTGTGCACGCCGCCACTGCGCTTCCAGGCAGCCATCGAGCGACGCAACTGGTCGGCCTCGTCGGCGGAGAAGCCGGCTGCGATCATCGAGATCTGCATCACCTGCTCCTGGAAGATCGGGATGCCCAGCGTGCGCTCCAGCGCCGGCTTGAGCGCCTCGCTCTCGTATTCGATGCCCTGTCCGCGACGCACCCGCTCGCGCGCCTTCAGGTACGGGTGGATCATGCCGCCCTGGATGGGACCGGGACGGACGATGGCGACTTCGATCACCAGGTCGTAGAACTCGCGCGGCTTCAGCCGCGGCAGCATCGACATCTGCGCCCGGCTCTCGATCTGGAACACGCCCACCGTGTCGGCGCGGCAGATCATGTCGAAGGTGGCTTCGTCCTTGTCGGGGATGTCCGTCAGGCCGAAGGGAACACCGCGCCTGGCACTGACGAAATCCAGGCAGCGCCGGATGGCGGTGAGCATGCCCAGCGCCAGCACGTCCACCTTCAGCAGCCCCATCTCGTCGAGGTCGTCCTTGTCCCACTGGATCACCGAACGATCCTTCATCGCCGCGTTTTCCACCGGCACCAGCCGCGTGAGCTTGCCCTGCGTCAGCACGAAGCCGCCGACGTGCTGGCTCAGGTGCCTGGGAAATCCCATCAGCTCCTCCGACAGCTCCATCCACAGCGCCAGCGACTTCGAAGGAACGCTCACGCCAAGCTGCGTGGCGAGCTCGCCGAGTTTCTGCACGCGCAACCCGCGCTCGTCGAACCAGAAGTGGTCCTTGGCGAAGGCATCCACCAGCTGCTCGGGGATGTCCATCGCCTTGCCCACGTCGCGGATCGAACTGCGGGCACGGTAGGACGCCACCACCGCCGCGATCGCCGAGCGCTCGCGCCCATACTTGGCGTAGATGTACTGGATCACCTCCTCGCGCCGCTCGTGCTCGAAGTCCACGTCGATGTCCGGCGGCTCCTTGCGTTCGCGGCTGATGAAGCGCTCGAACAGCAGGTGCGACCGCGTCGGGTCCACCGCCGTGATGCCGAGGCAGAAGCACACCGCGGAATTGGCGGCCGAACCCCGGCCCTGGCACAGGATCTTCTGCGAGCGGGCAAAGGCGACGATGTCGTGCACCGTCAGGAAGTACATCTCGTAGGCGCAGTCGGAGATCAGGTCCAGCTCGCGCACCAGTTGCTTGCGCACGCTCCATGGCACTCCCTGCGGATAGCGCGTGCGGGCGCCTTCGATGGTGAAGCGGCGCAGCGCCTGGCGCGGCGTCAGTCCGGCTGGCACCGTCTCCAGCGGGTACTGGTACTTCACCTCCTCCAGGGTGAAGCTGCAGCGGTCCGACACCTCCAGCGTGCGCTCGAGCCATTCGGTGGGATACGAGGATGCCAGCCGCATGCGATGCCGCAAATGCCTCTCGGCATTGGACTGCAGTTCGAAGCCGCATTCGTGCACCGGCTTGCCCAGGCGCACGGCCGTCATCACGTCCTGCAGCGGCTTGCGGGACCGCGCATGCATGTGGACGTCGCCCGCCGCGACGACAGGGATGCCGGTGGCCTCGCCGGCCTGCTGCAAGGTCTGCAGCCACAGCTCGTCGTCGCCGAGCAGAAGCAGTTCCGCGGCCAGCCAGGCCCGGCTGCCGAACTGGTCCTGCGCCCACGCCACGCGCTCGCACAGTTCCTGCAGGGTCAAGCTGCGTTCGGGAGACAACAGGATTTCGCAATCGGCCAGCAGCGCGAAGTCACTCCCCTCGCGGCTGCAAAAGTACTTGCCCTTCTCCGCTTCCCTGCAGGCCAGGGTGATGAATTCGCACAGGTTGCCCCAGCCCTGCACGTTCTTCGCCAGCACCACCAGCCGGAACCCGTCCAGCGCGAATTCGGAACCCAGCAGGAGCTTCAGCCCGAGCTTCTTCGCTTCACCGTGCGCCCGCACGACACCCGCCACCGAGCATTCGTCCGTGATGGCCAGGGCCGTGTACCCCAGTTCATGCGCGCGCTGCACCAGCTCCTGGGGATGGGAAGCCCCGCGCTGGAAGCTGAAGTTGGACAGGCAATGCAGCTCCGCGTAATCGGGCAACCAGGACATGCGCGACCCTTCAGGCGTACACGCCGTGCAGGAACCACTGGGCCCGGTCCTGCTCCGCCGCCAGCCGCTCCCGGTACACCCACAGCATCCCCGCCGATTCGCTGCGGGCGATGAAGTAGTCCCGCAACACCGGCTCGCTTGCTTGCGGATCCCACCACGCCGCCTCGATCCGCCGCGCACGCGTCAGCAACTGCAGCGCGCCCTGGTAGAAAGGCTTGTCTCCCTTCACCTGCAGCCGCAACGGCTCGCGCAGCAGCCAGGGCGGATAGACCGCATCTCCCGCCATGTCCTTCACGGCGGCAGCCGCACCCGCGGTGCGCGCTGGCACCCACTGCTGCATGCGTTCGGGCCGGTGGTCCTGCAGGGGCTGGGCCAGCGTCACGTTGTGCTCGCCAAGACGCACGCTCAGGCGCTCGATCAGCTGGTGCAGCTTTTCGCCCGGCTTGTTGTCCTCCGGCAGCAGGCTGGTGCTGGCGCCGCCCCACGGCACCGTCTCCAGCGTGCGCAGCCGCAGGTGATTGGCGGGCGCCGAAAGCGACCCCCGCGCCAGTTGTTCCGATGCCAGCCTGCGCAGGTGCTGCATGTCCTGCGCAGGCTCCGCGGTGCGCAGCTCCAGCTTCTCGGTGCGAGGCAGCACCTTGCCGTCCAGGCGCCGCAGGTCGAGCGTCCATTCCAGCTCCAGCGCCAGCACGCCGAGGTTGCGGGCCTGCAGCCACGACTGCAAGCGGGTCAACAGGTGCTGTGCCGCGAACATCAGGTCCGAAGTCGAAGTCGCCAGCGACACCAGCTCCACGTTCTGGTCGAAGGTGCCCGGCAACGTGATCCAGGCAAAGCGTTCGGGCATTTGCCCATAGGCGCAGTCCAGCGACTGCAGCAGTTCGGTTCCGAAGCGGCGGCTGACGCCCGCGCGCGGCAGGCCGCGAAGGTTGCCGAAGGTGGCGCAGCCGATGCGCTCCAGGGTGTGCAGGTGCGGCCGGGCGGCCGTCAGCGTGGCGAGCGGGAGATCGTCCGGAATGTGTTCAGGACAGGCCAGCCCTTGCCGACGCAGGCGGAGCAAGGACAGCGCCACCAGCGCCGAAGGCCCTGAAGCGCGGGCCAGCAACGGCGCATCGCCTTGCGACACCAGGCGCTTGAGCAGTGCACGCCGGCCGCCGAACAGCCTTTCGGAAGCGCCCGCTTCCAGCAGGATCGTTTCGTCGACGAAAGCGACCCGGGGCGTGAACTGCAAGGCGCGCCATCCCCAGGCCACCCGGTCGTCATCCGGCGAAACTTGGAGTGCGATCCAGTACATGCGATTCGCCGGGTGATGTTTCGATCGGAAGCGGCACGTCCCGCCGCGACTTGCGCGCGTCCAGCAGCGCCGCCAGCCGCGGCGGCCGCGCGTGCAATTCCAGCGCCTGCAACAAGGGAGGGCCGCGGCGCTTGAGGATGCGCACTTCCATGCGCTCGCTCCCTTCCACCAGGAGACGCAACCGCGCCGGCGTGGATTGCTCGCGGCAGGCCACGGGACGAAAGACGAACAGCAATTTCTCGCCGGCCTGGGCGCACAACTGCAGCCGCCGCAGGTCTTCGCTGCGGGCCTGGGGCAACCAGGCAAGCACGGCCGCCACGTCGGCACAACGCAAGGCCTGCTCGGTGGCCCAGAGGGTGGAGGACACCTTGTCCGCCTGCACGCAGAGCAATTGCTCGGGGACGATCCCTTGCGCCCGCAGCGAAGGCCCGAAGGGTTGGTAAGGCGCATTCACCAGCACCGCCGGCCCTGCACCTTGCGCCATGGAAGCGGACAACCCGGGTCCCAGCAGTTGCCACACGTGCTGCTGCGCTTCCCGCTGCAGGACTTCGACCAGGTTGCCGACGGGCCAGCCTCTTCCCGGCAACTGCGCATCCAGCAAGGCGTGGCCGGTGGACAATGTCCTTTCCTGCGCCTGCGCCAGCTCCCGCCCCCGCCACACGTGCGGCAGTTGCAAGGCTGGGGCGGAGGACGCGCAGGCAGTCATGGCAGCTTGGAATACTGTTTCTTTATACAGTAGTTTCCGGCCGACTGAAAGCGTCCCTTTCCCTCCCAGGCACGGGGAACGGTTTTCCGTTTAAAACTGCCGGTTCCCCCGCGCCACCCGGCGCATCACTGGAGTCCTTTCGTTTGTACCGGCTGTTCGAGAAACTGCTTCACCCCTACCCGGAGTCCGAGCCTCCGGAACTGCCGAAAACCTTCTTCTCCTTCGTCTGGGCCTGCACCGCCGGGCTGCGCGTGTACCTGGTGATGCTGGCCGTGCTGAGCGCGCTCGTGGCGGGGTGGGAGGCCTGGCTGTTCTCCGTGCTCGGCCAGGTCGTGGACTGGCTGGCCAATACGCCCGCCTCCGAGTTGTGGGAGCGCGAGCGCTCGCGGATGCTCACCTTCGCGGTGATCCTGTTCGCCAGCATCCCGCTGGTGGGCCTGCACACCTTCGTCAAGCACCAGACGCTGGCGATCAACTTCCCGCTGCGGCTGCGCTGGAACTTCCACCGCATGATGCTGGGGCAGAGCCTGGCCTTCTATGCGGACGACTTCGCCGGCCGCATCACCACCAAGGTGATGCAGACCGCGCTGGCCGTGCGCGAGATGCTGTTCACCACCAGCGAGGTGATCATCGGCATCGGCGTGTACTTCATCACCCTGGTCGCGCTGGCCGGCGCCTTCGACACCCGGCTGATGTTCCCCTTCTTCGGCTGGGCGTTCTTCTACGGCATCTCCTGCTGGTACTTCGTGCCCCGGCTGGGCCGCATGGGCAAGGCGCAGGCGGATGCGCGGGCCATGATGACCGGCCGCATCACCGACGCCTACACCAACATCTCCACGGTCAAGCTCTTCTCGCACACGCACCGCGAAGCCGGCTTCGCCCGCCAGGCCATGACCGAGTTCATGACCACCGGCTACAAGCAGATGCGGCTGGTCAGCGCCTTCGAGATCGTGAACCACGCCCTCGTCGTCGGACTGATCGTCGCCGCCGCGGGCTATGCGGTGTGGCTGTGGGCCCACGGCCAGGTCGGCCCGGGCGCAGTGGCCGCGGTGGTGGCCATGACGCTGCGCGTCAGCGGCATGTCGCACTGGATCATGTGGGAGATGGCGTCGCTGTTCGAGAACATCGGCACCATCCAGGACGGCATCGGCACCCTCACCCGCCCCCGCCAGGTGGTGGACCGGGCGGATGCGAAGCCGCTGGAAGTGTCGCGCGGGGAAGTGCGCTTCGAGCAGGTGCGCTTCGGCTACGGCAAGCCGCAGCCGGTGATCGACGATTTCACGCTGCTGGTGCGGCCCGGCGAGAAGGTGGGCCTGATCGGCCGCTCCGGCGCCGGCAAGTCCACGCTGGTCAACATCCTGCTGCGCTTCTACGACGTGGAGAGCGGCCGCATCCTGATCGACGGCCAGGACATCGCCGGCGTCACGCAGGACAGCCTGCGCGCCAGCATCGGCATGGTCACGCAGGACACCTCGCTGCTGCACCGCTCGGTGCGCGACAACCTGATGTATGGCCGGCCGACGGCCACCGAAGAGGACATGGTGAGGGCCGCCCGCCGTGCGCAGGCGCACGATTTCATCCAGTCGCTGACCGACCTGCAGGGCCGCGGCGGCTACGACGCGCACGTCGGCGAGCGCGGCGTCAAGCTGTCGGGCGGGCAGCGCCAGCGCGTCGCCATCGCCCGGGTGATGCTGAAGGACGCGCCGATCCTGCTGCTGGACGAAGCCACCAGCGCGCTCGACTCGGAAGTGGAAGCCGCCATCCAGGCCAGCCTGGCGAAACTGATGCAGGGCAAGACGGTGATCGCCATCGCGCACCGCCTGTCCACCATCATGGCGCTCGACCGGCTGGTGGTGATGGACCAGGGCCGCATCGTCGAGGAAGGAACCCACAAGTCGCTGCTGGCCCAGGGCGGCCTGTACGCCCGGCTGTGGTCGCACCAGAGCGGCGGCTTCCTGGGCGAAAGCGTCGAGGAAGAAACCGCCGATGCCTAGGCGCTTGCGGCCCGCGGACTTCGAAGGCGATGCGCCGGAGATGGCGCGTGCGCTGATCGGGGCGGTGCTGTTGGTGGACGGGGTCGGCGGCCGCATCGTGGAGACCGAGGCCTACGACAGGGAGGATCCCGCGTCGCACAGCCACTCCGGGCCGACCCAGCGCAACCAGGCGATGTTCGGTCCGCCGGGGCGGGCCTATGTCTACCGTTCGTACGGCATCCACTGGTGCCTGAACTTCGTCTGCCGCGAGGAAGGGCACGGCGCGGGGGTGCTGATCCGCGCCATCGAGCCGCTGCAGGGCATCGAGGTGATGCGCGAGCGGCGCGGCCTGCAGGATGTGAGGTTGCTGTGCGCGGGGCCGGGCCGCGTGGGGCAGGCGCTGGGGATCGTGCACGCCTTCAATGGCCACCGGCTCGACCGGAAACCGTTCGAGGTACACGCTTCGGAGGGCAACCTCGATGTGGTCGTCGGCCCACGCATCGGCATCAGCAAAGCGGCCGATGTGCCGTGGCGCTTCGGCCTGGCGGGATCGAGGTTCCTGAGCCGGCGGTTTTGAACGGCGGGACGGCGGGGTCGCTGGCGCGAACCCGCCCTACGCATTCACGGGTCGCGTCGTAGGGCGGGTTGCGCGCAGCGCACCCCGCCATTGCAATCTCAATACCGATGCACCATCACGTTCCCATCCTTCATCTCGGTGATGACGGTCTGGGGACGCGAAGGCGCCGGGGCGGCGCCCATCATCCGCGTGTCCGGGCCCACTGGCGCACGGGCCAGGGCCGTATCGGAGGGAACCACGGTGAAGGTCGGCATGTTCGCGGTGGCGCGCGCCGCGGCGGCGCCCTGCACCATCACGATGTCGCCGGCCACCACGGTGTGCGGCAAACCCTGGCGCTCGGCGGTCACGCGGTCGGTCAGCAGCGGTGCGCCGCTCGACGGCGACATCTGCTTGCCGCTGCGCTCCATGCGGATGGTGTTGACCGGTATGATGCCGCCGGCCGGACGGGCAACCTGGGCCAGGGTCACGGGGGTGCACGTGGCGCCCTGGTTGAACACCATGCTGGCACCCGCCGAGAAACGGCGTTCCAGCGCGACATGCAGCGGCTGGCTCATGTCGACCGGCGCTTCGGTGGATTGGAAGACGACGCGGTTGCTGCCGTCATACACGGTGTAGCACGCCATCGCATTGGCGCCGGCCAGGGCAAGCCCGGCAAGCAAGGCGATCTTCAGTTTCATGTTGGACCTTTCGGCGCCCGCGACGGTGCGCATGTCTATCTCGATGCCGGGATCTTCGTGGCGCGGCCGTGCAAAGTGCGCAGGCCAAGCCAGTCATCCGGTGTCAGCATCCATCCCGCAACGGTAGCGGACGTCACCAGCGCGGCGGGGAACCGCCGGGCGGAACGGAAGGCAGGATCCAGGCAGCCGGCGTGCGGCTGAGCTGGGCGCTGTGGCGCACGCATGCCAGCTGCCGCCCTCCTGCCGTTGGCGGGCCAGCGCGGCAGCCGCGCCGAAAGCGATGAGGTAGCCCGTGGCCTCGTCCAGGATCTGCATGGGCAGCGGCCTGGGCTGGTCTGGCGTGCCGGCGGCCTGCGCTTCGGCCAGGTTGAAGCCCATGGCCGTCTGCACCAGCGAGTCGAAGCCGCGCCGGTCCCGCCACGGGCCAAGTGCGCCGTAGGCGGACAGCGAGACCTGCACGCTGCCCGGCCGTAGCCGGGCGATGTCGTCCACGCCGAAACCCAATGCCTGCAGGCCGCCGGGGCGGTAGCCCTGCACGAAGACGTGCGCCGTGGCTAGCAGCTCGCGCAGGGTGGCGCGGCCCTCTTCCGTGCGAAGGTCGACCAGGGCGGACCGCTTGCCGCGGCTGGTGTCGGCGAGGGCTTCGATGTTGGGCAGGTGCGGCGCATTCACCAGCATCACGTCGGCGCCGTAC
>JAJTCN010000039.1 GCA_021323335.1 Ramlibacter sp. | reverse complement strand
CCACCTCGAAGTAACCCCCGCTCTCCGCAATTACGTGACCACCAAGCTCGATCGAATCACCCGCCATTTCGACCAGGTCGTCGACATCAAGGTCCTGCTTACCGTCGAAAAGCAGAAGGAGAAGGAACGAAGGCAACGCGCCGAATGCAAGATCCACGTGAAGGGCGGCGAAATGTTCGCCGAAAGCTCCCACGCCGACCTCTATGCCGCCCTCGATGAGCTGGTCGACAAGCTCGACCGCCAGGTGGGCCGCCACAAGACCCGCATCCAGGACCACCACCACCTCGAGGCCCCCAAGCGCCTGATGTGAACGCCCGGTAAAAGAAGGCCCCGTAAAGGGGCCTTGTCATGTGTGGTGTCTTCGTCAAAAGTCCATCGGCCGTTCTGGTGAGGTGAATGCCCGCCTGTGCATAATCCGCCCACTGCCATGAACCGCCTTGCGTCCATCCTGCCGCCCGCCCAGGTCCTGGTCGGCGTCGACGCCACCAGCAAGAAGCGCGCTTTCGAGGAAGCCGGCCTCCTGTTCGAGAACCTGCACGGCCTGTCGCGCGCCCTCATCACCGACAGCCTGTTCGCGCGCGAGCGCCTGGGCTCCACCGGCCTGGGCCACGGCGTCGCCATCCCGCACGGGCGCATCAAGGGCCTGAAGGCGCCGATGGCGGCGCTGTTCCAGCTGGCCAGCCCGATCGGCTTCGACGCCCCGGACGAGCAGCCCGTCAACCTGCTGATCTTCCTGCTGGTGCCGGAGGCCGCGACGCAGAAGCACCTGGAAATCCTGTCCGAGATCGCCGAGCTGCTCAGCGACGCCCCGCTGCGCGAGAAGATCAAGTCCAGCCCGGATGCCCCCCAGTTGCACCAGCTGATAGCCGACTGGCAGTCCGCGCAGCCCCAATAGCTTGAAACCCACCGTCGTCAGCGCGGACGTCCTGTTCGAAGACCATCGCGCCACGCTCAAGTGGGAATGGGTGGCGGGGCTGGGCGCATCGGAGCGCCGTTTCGACGAGGTGGCGGTGCGGGCCGCGCGCTCCGGCGCCGACCTCGTCGGCTACCTCAACTACATCCACCCCTACCGGGTGCAGATCCTGGGCGAGCGAGAGGTCGCGTACCTGACCAACGCCACGCCGGAGGACTGTGCCCGGCGCATCTCGCGCATCGTCACGCTGGAGCCGCCGGTGCTGGTGCTGACCGACGGCCAGGTGGCGCCGGACGCGCTGCTGTCGATGTGCGAGCGGGCGCAGATCCCGATGTTCTCCACCGGCGAGCCGTCGGCCTTCGTCATCGACGTGCTGCGGGCCTATTTGTCCAAGCACTTCGCCGAGCGCACCTCGATGCACGGCGTGTTCATGGACATCCTGGGGCTGGGCGTGCTGATCACTGGCGAGTCCGGCCTGGGCAAGAGCGAGCTCGGGCTGGAGCTGATCACCCGCGAGCTGCTGCAGAACCTGCTGGAGGTGCGCGGCATCGGCCTGCTGGACATCCGCGCGATCTTCGGCGAGACGGCGGTGCGGCGGAAGATGCGGCTGCGCTTGATCGTGCACCTCGTGCGGCGCGAGACGATGGAGCGCGAGTACGAGCGCCTGCCGTACGAGCCGCTGACGCAGGACGTGCTGGGCGTGCCGGTGCGCAAGGCCGTGATCCCTGTCGTGGCGGGCCGCAACATGGCCGTGCTGGTGGAGGCGGCAGTCCGCAACACCATCCTGCAACTACGTGGCGTGGACACGTACCAGGAGTTCGTCGAGCGGCATCGGCGGGCGATGGAGAAGGGCGGCTGAAGTCCAACTGCAAACAGCCGGACGCAAAGGACGCAAAGGTTACGCAAAGGACGCAAAAGGAAACCAAACTGAATTGGAAGTCCTTTTGCGACTTTTGCGTAACCTTTGCGTCCTTTGCGTCCGGTATTGGGTTCGGCCTCAGCGAGCGGGCGGCTTGTTCGGACAGTTCGGCTTGGTGCAATGCGCGTACAGCGACAGCGCATGGTCGGCGATCTCGAAGCCCTTGAGCTTGGCGACGTCGTTTTGCCGCTTCTCGATCTCGGCGTCGTAGAACTCCTCGACGCGGCCGCAGTCCAGGCAGACCAGGTGGTCGTGGTGCTGGCCTTCATTGAGTTCGTAGACGGCCTTGCCGCTCTCGAAATGGCTCCGGCTCAGGATGCCCGCCTGTTCGAACTGCGTGAGCACGCGGTACACCGTGGCCAGGCCGATGTCGGATCGGTCGTCCAGCAGCACGCGGAACACGTCCTCCGCGGTCATGTGGCGCTGCGACCCCTTGTGGAACACGTCCAGGATCTTCAGCCGCGGCAGCGTGGCCTTCAGTCCCGTGCTCTTGAGTTCGTCGATGTTCGCCATGGGTGCCCGCTACAATGCCCCGATCATATCGCCTGCCCCCGCCATGCCTGCCCTGTTCCCGCGCCAGACGCGCCTCGTCCTGGCTGCCGCCACGACCCTCGCGCTCCTCGCCGGCTGCGGGGCGCTGGACGCCGGCAGCCGCGTCACCACCGCCTTGACGCCCTACCGCATCGAGATCGTGCAGGGCAACTTCGTGTCCAGGGAACAGGTCGAGGCGCTGCAGAAGGGCATGAACCGCGACCAGGTGCGGCAGGTCCTCGGCACGCCGCTGGTGACCAGCGTGTTCCACGAAGAGCGCTGGGACTACGTGTTCACGCTCAAGCGCCAGGGCGTCGAGCCGCAGCAGCGCCGCCTGACCGTCTTCTTCCAGGGCGACAGCATGGACCGCGTCGAAGGCGACACGATGCCCAGCGAGTCCGAGTTCGTGGCCGCGCTGGACAACCGCCGCAAGGCGGGCAAGGTGCCGCGCCTCGAGGCCACCGAGGAAGAGCTGCGCACCTTCGACGGCAAGCGCAAGCCGGCCGCTCCGGCCCCGACGCAGCCCGCGACGGCGCCGGCGCCGGCGGACTATCCGCCGCTCGAAACCCCCCGCTGAGGCCCGCATGAGCAAGGGCACGCAGGCACTCAGGAACGTGGCCGTCGCGGGCGCCGTGCAGCGCTCCACCGCGCCGACGACCCACCACGAGGTGGCCGTGGCCGGCGCCTCCGGCCGCATGGGCCACATGCTGATCGAGGCGATCCGCGCGTCCGACGACTGCCGGCTCGCGGGCGCGCTGGACATCGCGTCGAGTCCCGCGATCGGCAACGACGCAGCCGCCTTCCTGGGCCTGGCCAGCGGCGTGCCCGTGAGCTCCGACCTGCGCGCCGGCCTCGAGCACGCGCAGGTGCTGATCGACTTCACCCGGCCCGAAGGCACCCTGGCCCACCTGAAGATGTGCCGGGAGCTCGGCGTCAAGGCGGTGATCGGCACCACCGGTTTCAGCGAGGGCCAGAAGCGCGAGATCGCCGACGCCGCCCGCGACATCGCCATCGTGATGGCGCCCAACATGAGCGTGGGCGTGAACGTGACGATGAAGCTGCTGGAGATGGCCGCCAAGGCGCTGGCCACCGGCTACGACATCGAGATCATCGAGGCCCACCACCGCCACAAGGTGGACGCCCCCTCAGGCACCGCACTGAAGATGGGCGAGGTGATCGCCGCCGCGCTCGGCCGCGACCTGAAGAAGGTGGGCGTGTTCGCGCGCGAGGGCGTCACGGGCGAGCGCGACCCGTCCACCATCGGCTTCTCTTCCATCCGCGGCGGCGACATCGTGGGCGACCACACGGTGCTGTTCGCCGGCGACGGCGAGCGCATCGAGATCACCCACAAGTCGGCCAGCCGCGCCACCTACGCGCAGGGCAGCCTGCGCGCCGTGCGCTTCCTGGGCGGGCAGTCCAAGGGGCTGTTCGACATGTTCGACGTGCTCGGACTCAGGGACTGACCGCCAGATGAGCTTCATGGATCTTTTCCGCCAGGGCGACGCGATCACCCAGGTGGTCGCGATCCTGTTGCTGGCGATGTCGGTGTCGAGCTGGGTCGTCATCCTCTGGAAGGCGTGGATGCTGCACCGGGCCACCGGCGACGTCGCCCGCAGCACCGCCGCCTTCTGGCAATCGGCGACGATCGACGAGGCCCGCCGGAAGATCGGCGCGTTCGACCGCGAGGCGCTGGTGCTGCCCCTGATCGCCGCGACCGACGCCCATGCGCCGGGCTCACTGGCGGCGGCCGGCGACAAGTCGCAGCAGCTCACCCGGGTGCTGCGCGACGCCCTGCACCGCGTGCTGGACAAGCTGCAGTTCGGCCAGGTGCTGCTGGCGACCGTCGGCTCCACCGCCCCCTTCGTGGGGCTGCTGGGCACGGTCTGGGGCATCTACCACGCGCTCACCGGCATCGCCAATGCGGGCCAGATCACCATCGATCGCGTGTCCGGCCCCGTCGGCGAGGCGCTGATCATGACCGCTGCCGGGCTGGCGGTCGCGATCCCCGCGGTGCTGGGCTACAACATCTTCGGCCGCCTGATCGGCCGCATCGAGGCCGACCTCGAAGGCTTCGCCCGCGACCTGCGCGAACTGCTGGCGCACCCCGCCACCGGAGCCTGAGGTGGCGTTCGGCCGGCTCGAGCGCACCAAGGGCGACGCGCCGATGAGCGACATCAACGTCACGCCCCTGGTGGACGTGATGCTGGTGCTGGTGGTCATCTTCATCATCACCGCGCCCCTGCTGGCCAGCTCGATCCGGCTGGACCTGCCCAAGGCCGAGGGCGCCCAGCCCGGCGACGCCCCGCGCTTCGTGACGGTGGTGCTGGACAAGGCGGGGCAGGTCTTCGTCAACGACAAGCCGGTCACCCCGCCGCAGCTCGCCGAGCAGCTGGCCGCGGCGGCCCAGGCCAACCCCGACACCGAAATCCAGCTGCGCGCCGACCAGGCCGTGCCCTATGGCCGCATCGTGGAAGTGATGGGCGTCGCGCACAAGGCGGGGCTGTCCCGCATCGGCTTCGTCGCCGAGCAGCCTAAGTAGTCAGGCAGAAGCCGGAAAGCCGGACGCAAAAGTCGCAAAAGGAATACCGAAAGCTCGCAAAAGAACCTCCAGGAAATTTCCTGGTTTCCGTTTTGCGACTTTTGCGAAACCTTTGCGACTTTTGCGTCCGGCTGTCCGATTTCTCTCTTGGCTGTCCGCATTTCCCCCCGGCCCTACAATTTCCCCATATGGACGACAAGTACAACCACCTGGCGGTCGAGAAGGCTGCCCAGGCTGAATGGACCGCGCGCAAGAAGAAGTTCTACGCGTGCTCCATGCTGCCCTACCCCTCGGGCAAGCTCCACATGGGCCACGTGCGCAACTACACGATCAACGACATGTTGACACGCTACCTGCGCATGAACGGCTACAACGTGCTCATGCCCATGGGCTGGGACGCCTTCGGCCTGCCGGCCGAGAACGCCGCGCTGAAGAACAACGTGCCGCCGGCGAAGTGGACGTACGAGAACATCGCGTACATGAAGGGCCAGATGCAGGCCATGGGCCTGGCCATCGACTGGTCGCGCGAGATCGCCACCTGCGACCCCAGCTACTACAAGTGGAACCAGTGGCTGTTCCTGAAGATGCTGGACAAGGGCATCGCCTACCGCAAGACCCAGGTCGTCAACTGGGATCCGGTCGACCAGACGGTGCTGGCCAACGAGCAGGTGATCGACGGCAAGGGCTGGCGCACCGGCGCGGTGGTGGAAAAGCGCGAGATCCCCGGCTACTACCTGAAGATCACCGACTACGCGCAGGAATTGCTGGAGCACGTGCAGGAGAAGCTGCCCGGCTGGCCCGAGCGCGTGAAGCTGATGCAGGAAAACTGGATCGGCCGCAGCGAGGGCGTGCGCTTCGCCTTCCCGCACAGCATCCGCGGCAAGGACGGCAAGCTGATCGGCGACGGCAGGATGTACGTGTTCACCACGCGCGCCGACACCATCATGGGCGTGACCTTCTGCGCCGTGGCGCCCGAGCATCCGCTGGCGCAGCACGCGGCCCAGGGCAACCCGAAGCTCGCGGCCTTCATCGAGGAATGCAAGCGCGGCGGCACCACCGAGGCGGAGCTGGCCGTCAAGGAAAAGGAAGGCATGCCCACGGGCATCCGCGTGCTGCATCCGCTCACCAACGAGCCGGTGGAAGTCTGGGTCGGCAACTACGTGCTCATGGGCTATGGCGACGGCGCCGTGATGGGCGTGCCCGGCCACGACGAGCGCGACTTCGCCTTCGCGCTGAAGTACGGCCTGCCGATCGTGCAGGTGGTGCACGTGGACGGCGAGACCTACGACTACCACCACTGGCACGACTGGTACGCCGACAAGGAGAACGGAGTCGTCATCAACTCCGACATCTTCAGCGGCTTCAAGTACCAGGAAGCGGTGAACGCCGTGGCCCACCAGCTGCAGATCAAGGGCCTGGGCGAGAAGAAGACCACCTGGCGCCTGCGCGACTGGGGCGTGAGCCGCCAGCGCTACTGGGGCACCCCGATCCCCATCATCCATTGCGACGTGCACGGCGCGGTTCCGGTGCCGGAGAAGGACCTGCCCGTGGTGCTGCCGCAGGACTGCGTGCCGGACGGCAGCGGCAACCCGCTGAACAAGCGCGAGGACTTCCTGGCCTGCAGCTGCCCGGTGTGCGGCAAGCCGGCGCGCCGCGAGACCGACACCATGGACACCTTCGTGGACTCGTCCTGGTACTTCATGCGCTATTGCGACCCGAAGAACGACCAGGCGATGGTCGGCGCGGGCACCGACTACTGGATGCCGATGGACCAGTACATCGGCGGCATCGAGCACGCCATCCTGCACCTGCTGTACGCGCGCTTCTGGACCAAGGTGATGCGCGACCTGGGGCTGGTGAAGATCGACGAGCCGTTCACCAAGCTGCTCACGCAGGGCATGGTGCTGAACGAGGCCTTCTCGCGCACCACCACGGGCAAGCAGTTCTTCTGGGCGCACGAGCTCGACATCGAGCGCGACGAGCACGCCAAGGTGATCTCCGCGAAGTCGAAGGCCGACGGCCAGCCGGTGCTGTACGAGGGCTGGACCACCATGTCCAAGTCCAAGAACAACGGCGTCGACCCGCAGGACCTGATCGAGAAATACGGCGCCGACACCGCGCGGCTGTACACCATGTTCACCGCGCCGCCGGAAGCGACGCTGGAGTGGAACGACGCCGCGCTGGAAGGCAGCTACCGCTTCCTGCGCCGTGTCTGGAACTTCGGCGTGAAGCTGGGCGCCGGCACGGATGCCAAGGCGGCGAGCTACGGCAAGCCGGCGCAGGCGCTGCGTCGCGAGATCCACACCGTGCTGCGGCAGGTGGATTACGACTACCAGCGCATGCAGTACAACACCGTGGTGTCGGGCGCGATGAAGATGCTCAACGCGCTGGAAGACTTCAAGGCGACCGGCGAGCCGGGTGCGGATGCGGCGCTGCGCGAAGGCTTCGGCATCCTGTTGCGCGCGCTGTACCCGGCCACGCCCCACGTCACGCACACGCTCTGGCAGCAGCTGGGTTACATGGCCACGCATGGCGACCTGCTCGACGCACCGTGGCCCCGGGTCGACGAGTCGGCGCTGCTGCAGGACGAGGTGGAGCTGGTGCTGCAGGTCAACGGCAAGCACCGCGGCTCCATCCTGGTCCCGGCGGGCGCCGACAAGGCCGAGATCGAGAAGATCGCGGTGGCCAGCGAGGCGTTCACCAAGTTCGCGCCGGGCGCGTCGCCGAAGAAGGTGATCGTGGTGCCGGGCCGCCTGGTCAACGTGGTGATCTGAAATGAAGCGCCGCCTCCTGCTCGCCGCCACCGTGACAGCAACGCTGGCCGGCTGCGGCTTCCAGCTGCGCCAGGCTCCCGAGTTCGCCTTCGACACCATCGTGATCAACGCGCCGCAGACGTCGCCACTGGCGGCGGAGCTGCGCAAGACGCTCCAGCGGGACGGCAAGGTGCGCGTGGTCACCGGCACGCTGGCGCCGGCCACGCCGCCGTCGGGTGCGGCCACCACGCCAGTGGCCCAGCCGGTGGTGGTGCCGGGGCAGGTGATCTTCGACCTGCTGCAGGAGCAGCGCGAGAAGGTGGTGGTGGGCCTCAACGCCAGCGGCCAGGTGCGCGAATACCAGCTGCGCTCGCGCATCCATTTCCGGGTGCGCACGCCGCAGGCGCGCGAGCTCATCCCGGACACCGAGCTGCTGCAGCAGCGCGACATCAGCTTCAGCGAGACCGCCGTGCTGGCCAAGGAATCGGAAGAGGTCCTGCTGTACCGGGACATGCAGACCGACCTGGTCCAGCAGCTCATGCGGCGGCTGGGCGCGCTGAAGGCGTTGTAAGGCGCCAGCGGCGGGCGCCGTCCCGCCATCGACACCTGCCTTTCGGCGCGCGTCCTACAGCCGCGCCAGCCGCCGGGTGTCACGCTCGGGCTTCACACCGGAGGCCCAGCCATGGACGCCCAGCCCGACAACACCGAAAGCTTCATCGCCAAGGAGGCCCGGTACGGTGCGCGCAACTACGCGCCGGTGCGGGTGGTGGTGGACCATGCGAAGGACTGCCTGGTCTGGGACGTGGACGGCCGCGAATACATCGACATGATGAGCGCGTACTCGTCGGTGAGCCACGGCCACCTGCATCCGCGCATCGTGGCGGCGGCGCATCGCCAGCTGGAGAAGGTGGCGGTGACCTCCCGCGCCTACTACGGCACCACGCTCGGCCCGCTGCTGGAGAAGCTCAGCGAGGTGACGGGATTCGAGCGCGCGCTGCCGATGAACACCGGCGCCGAAGCGGTGGAGACCGCGATCAAGTGCGCGCGCCGCTGGGGCCATCGCATCAAGGGCATCCCCGACGGCCGCCAGCGCATCCTGGTGGCGCGCGGCAACTTCCACGGCCGCACCAGCACCATCATCGGCTTTTCCAGCGAGCAGGAATACCGCTCCGGCTTCGGGCCCTTCGACGGCGGCTTCCAGCACTTCGACTATGGCGACATGCGGAGCCTGAAGGCGGCGGCCACCCAGGACACCTGCGCCGTGCTGGTCGAGCCGATCCAGGGCGAGGCCGGGGTCGTGCTGCCGCCGCCCGGCTTCTTCCGCGAGCTGCGCGCGTGGTGCACCGAAAACAAGGTGCTGCTGATCGACGACGAGGTGCAGGCCGGGCTCGGACGCACCGGCAAGTGGTTCGCTTTCCAGCACGAAGGCATCCGGCCGGACGCGCTGATCCTCGGCAAGGCGCTGGGCGCCGGCCTGCTGCCCGTCAGCGCGTTCTGCGCCGACGACGCGGTGATGCAGGTCTTCAGCCCCAACAGCCACGGCTCCACGTTCGGCGGCAATGCGCTCGCCGCCGCGGTGGCGCTGGAGGGGCTGAAGGTTCTGGAGGAGGAGGGCCTGGTGGCGAACTGCGCCGCCAAGGGCGACTATTTGATCCAGCGGCTGCGCGAAGTGCAGGCCGAGGTGCGGCCCCTGATCCGCGACGTCCGCGGCCGCGGCCTCTGGATCGGCGTGGACATCGAGCCGTCGTGCACCACCGCGCGCGACCTGGTGGAGCGGCTGGCCGCCAACGGCGTGCTGTCGAAGGAAACGCACGACACCGTCATCCGCTTCGCGCCGCCCTTGACCATCACGACCGAGTTGATGGACCGGGCGGTGGAGATTTTCCGGCGGGTGTGCCATGAGAAGCAACGGGAGTTGGAGGCGGTGTCGACGTAGGCGGACCGGCGTCGCGGTTCGGCTGCGCGCTCACCACGACCTACGAGGACTGCGAAGTTCCGTGCCTTCCGTAGGTCGTGGTGAGCCCGCAGGCGAACCGCGACGTTCGGTAGACTCCCGCCATGCAGCTCGCCCCCGTCCAGCTCCCCCAGCACCTGCAGCGCGGCTTGCGGCCGCTCTACATGCTGCACGGCGACGAGCCGCTGCTGGTGCAGGAGGCCGCCGATGCGATCCGCGGCGCGGCGCGGACCCAGGGGTATACGGAGCGCACCGTGCACACGGTGGCCGGTGCGCATTTCGACTGGAGCGCGGTGCTGGCCGCCGGGGGCTCGCTGAGCCTGTTCTCCGACAAGCAGATCGTCGAGATCCGCATCCCGTCCGGCAAGCCGGGCAAGGACGGCAGCACCGCCTTGCAGCAGGTGGCGCAAAGCGCCGCCGGCAACGACGGCACGCTGACGCTGGTGCTGCTGCCGAAGATCGACTTCCAGGCGAAGAAGTCCGCCTGGTTCGCGGCGCTGGAAGGCGGCGGCGTCGCCATCGAGGTGCAGCCGGTGGAGCGCGGCGCGCTGCCGCAGTGGATCAGCCAGCGGCTGGCGCAGAACAACCAGCGCGTGGTGGGAGGCGAGGAAGGCCAGCGCACGCTGCAGTTCTTCGCCGACCGCGTCGAAGGCAACCTGCTGGCGGCGCACCAGGAGATCCAGAAGCTGGCCCTGCTGTATCCCGCCGGCGAGCTGGGCTTCGAGCAGGT
The DNA here is from genome assembly GCA_021323335.1 of Ramlibacter sp. Lineage (GTDB taxonomy): Bacteria > Pseudomonadota > Gammaproteobacteria > Burkholderiales > Burkholderiaceae_C > Ramlibacter. The sequence goes on along the minus strand of JAJTCN010000039.1, from coordinate 19,995 downwards.
GGAAAGCGCGGTGCTCAACGTCGCGCGCTACGACGTCTTCAAGCTCTCCGAAGCGGTGCTCGCCGGCCAGGCGACGCGCGTGCAGCGCATGCTGGACGGGCTGCAGGCGGAAGGCGAGGCCGAAGTGCTGGTGCACTACACCCTGTCCGAGGACATCCGGGCGCTCAAGCGGGTGAAGGACGCCATGGCGGCCGGCCGGCCGCTGCCGATGGCGCTGCGCGAGCAGCGCGTGTGGGGCGTGAAGGAAAAGCTCTACGAGCGGGTGCTGCCGAGGCTGAGCACGACCACGCTGGACAACCTGCTGCACGCGGCGCACGTCGTCGACGGCATCGTCAAGGGGCTCAAGGCCCCCGGCTGGCCCACCAACGGCTGGCAGGCGCTGCACCGGCTCGCGATGGAGCTGTGCCTCGCCGCCGCGCCGCAGCGCCCCGTCAATCGAGCTTGATGCCGGCGGACTTGACGACCGGGCCGTAGCCCGCGAGTTCGTTGCGGATCACCGCGCCGAAGCTTTCCGCCGTGCCCGGCGCGGCGCCGATCCCCGAACCGGCCAGCTTCTCGCGCACGCCCGGGTCGTTCAACGCCGCGTTCAGCTCCTTGTTCAGGCGCTCCAGGATGGGCTGGGGCGTCTTGGCCGGCGCCACGATGCCCACCCAGGAATTCAGGTCGAAGTTCGACGCGCCGCCTTCGGCGAAGGTGGGGATGTCCGGATACTGCGGCGAGCGCTTGCCGCTCGGCACGCCGATCGGCACCAGCTTGCCCGACTTCAGGTGGCCGCTGATCGAAGCGGCCGAAGCGAAGGCCAGCGGGATGTGGCCGGCCAGCACGTCGGCGACGGCCGGGCCGCCGCCCTTGTACGGCACGTGCGTGAGGTTGGCGCCGGTGCGCTGCTTGAGCAGCTCGCCGGCGATGTGCGTGATGCTGCCGTTGCCGGAGGTGCCGTAGGAGAGCCCGCCCGGCGTCGTCTTCGACAGCGCGACCACTTCCTTCAGCGTGCGCGCCTTCACCCCGGGGTTCGCCACCAGGATGATGGTGGAGTCGCCGATCTTGCCGACCGGCGCGAAGTCGCGCACCGGGTCGAACGGCACTTTCTCGTACACGTGCGGGTTGATCACGAAGGTGCCGTCCAGGACCAGCAGCAGGGTGTAGCCGTCCGGCTCGGCCGTCGCCACCTGCTGGCTGCCGATGTTGCCGGAGGCGCCCGGGCGGTTGTCCGGCACCACCTGCTGGCCGAGGCGCTTGCTCAGGAACTCGGCGACGGCGCGGCCGCTGGTGTCCGTCACGCCACCGGGGGCGAACGGGATGACCAGGCGGATCGGCTTGTTCGGATAGCCCGCCTGGGCCAACCCCAGGGTGGGCAGGGCCGCCAGGGCGGACGCGGCCAGCAGGTCGCGGCGGCGCAGGAAGGTTTTGCTGTCGTTCATCGGGGGCTCCACGGGAAAAAGGAAAGAGGGCGGGTCAGGCGCGGGCGTAGGCGGCGATCAGCCGCGCCAGCGTGTCTTCGGGGCGCTCGAGCGCGTTCATGATCGAGTAGTGGTGCAGTCCCGGCAGTTCCACGTAGGCGGCCTGTCCACCGGCGGCGACGCACCGCTTGGCGAAGTCGCGCGACTGCCCGACCCACGACACCGTCTCGGCGCCGCCCGCCACTACCACCAGCGGCACGGCCGCCGTGGGCGGATGGCGCATCGGGCTCATCGCATCCACCTGATCGGGCCGCAGCCGGATCTCCTGGTTCACGCTGATCGAAAGCACGGGCTGCAGTTCGTAGATGCCGCTCACCAGCACGGCGGCGCGCGGCGTCCAGGCCGGCGCGGGCTCGCCCTGCCGCGGCAGCGCGGCGGCGATCAGGTGCGCGCCGGCGGAATGGCCGGAAGCGGTGAGATGGGCCGGGTCGCCGCCCAGCTCGCGGGCGTGCGCGTGGATCCACTGCAGGCCTTCGCGCACCTGGCGCACGATGGCCGGCAGTTCGACCGCGGGGCAGAGGTCGTAGTTCATGACGACGGTGGTGATGCCCAGCGGCACCAGCGCGTCGGCGACGTAGCTGTAGTCGCCCTTGTCCCGGCCGCGCCAGTAGCCGCCGTGCAGGAACACGTGCAGCGGCGCGTCCGGCGTGTCGGCCGGGAACACGTCGAGGGTGGACAGCGGGCTGGCGCCATAGCGCAGGTCGAGGCCGGCGCGGCGGCCGGCCCGCGTGGCGGCGCTGCGTGCCGCGGCGCGCTCGGCGAACGCCTCCACGTTGGCGACCGCCTTGCGCGGGTTGTACTGGGATTCGATGTCGTCGGGGAGCGAGGTCACGGGAAAGGGGGGCGGAAGCCGGCGCGCGGAGTTAGCATGCTACCAATCCGCGCCGGCCGGCGCACAATCGTTTCACCTTACTACGAAGGAGCTCTCCCGTGGCTCATCCCGACATCACCCTTCCCGCCGTCCCCGCCGACCTCGCGCCGCCGCGCGGCCACTACAGCCACGCCGTGCGCGCGGCCGGCCTGGTGTTCGTGTCCGGCGAGCTGCCGGTCGCGGCGGACGGCCGCTTGCTCAACGACGCCTCCTTCGAGGAGCAGGCGCGCCAGGTGCTGGCGAACGTGGCCGCCGCCCTGCGTGCCGCCGGCAGTTCGGTGGACAAGCTGGTCCAGGTGCGCGTGTACGTGACCGACGTCGAGCAGTGGCCGGCCTTCAACGCGATCTACGCCGCGTGGTGCGGCGACGCCCGCCCGGCGCGCGTCGTCGTGCCGGTGCCGCAATTGCATTACGGCTTCCAGGTGGAAGTGGAAGCCACCGCCCTCGCCTAGCCGGTGGCGCCAGCGCCGCCATGCGGGGGGCTGGATAATGGGGGGATGAACGCGCTGAACATCGCCGAACACATGGCTTCGCTGGGCCTGCAGGCCCGGGAGGCGTCCGCGCGCATGGCCTCGGCCACGGCTGCCGAGAAAAGCCGGGCGCTCGTCGCCCTGGCGGCACTGCTGCGCGGCAGCGTGCAGGCCCTGCAGGCGGACAACGCGAAGGACATCGAGCGTGCCACGGCCGCCGGCCTGGCCGCGCCGATGGTGGACCGCCTGAAGCTCACGCCGAAGATCATCGAGACGCTGGCGGTGGGCTGCGAACAGCTGGCCGTCATGCCGGACATCATCGGCGAGGTGATCGGCATGAAGCAGCAGCCCAGCGGCATCCGCGTGGGCCAGATGCGCGTGCCGATCGGCGTGTTCGGCATGGTGTTCGAAAGCCGGCCCAACGTGACGATCGAGGCCGCCAGCCTGTCCATCAAGAGCGGCAACGCCTGCATCCTGCGCGGCGGCTCGGAAGCCATCGAGTCCAACAAGGCGCTGGCCCGGCTGGTGCAGCAGGCCCTGGCGCAGGCCGGCCTGCCCGCCGAGGCCGTGCAGCTGGTGCAGACCACCGACCGCGAGGCCGTGGGCCGGCTGATCGCCATGCCGGAATACGTGGACGTGATCATCCCGCGCGGCGGCAAGGGCCTGATCGAGCGGATCAGCCGCGAGGCCAAGGTGCCGGTCATCAAGCACCTGGACGGCAACTGCCACGTCTACGTGGACGACCCGTGCGAGCTGGAGATGGCGGTGGCCGTGGCCGACAACGCCAAGACCCAGAAATACAGCCCCTGCAATGCCAGCGAAGGCCTGCTGGTCGCGCGCGGCGTGGCCAGGGACTTCCTGCCGAAGATCGGCGCCATCTTCGCGGCCAAGGGCGTGGAGATGCGCTGCGACCCCGAGGCGCGGGCGATCCTGGCCCAGGTGCCGGGCGCCGACGTCAGGGAAGCCACCGAGCAGGACTGGTCCGAGGAGTACCTCGCGGCCATCATCAGCGTGAAGGTCGTCGCCGGCATCGACGAGGCCATCGCGCACATCAACCGCTATTCCTCGCACCACACCGACGCCATCGTCACGCGCGACCACGTCCACGCCCAGCGCTTCCTGCGCGAGGTGGACTCGGCCAGCGTGATGGTCAACGCCAGCACGCGCTTCGCCGACGGTTTCGAGTACGGGCTGGGCGCCGAGATCGGCATCAGCACCGACAAGTTCCACGCGCGCGGGCCGGTGGGCATCGAAGGCCTCACCTCGCTCAAGTGGATCGTCCTCGGCAACGGCGAAGTGCGGACCTGATCCGCGCCAACAACAAGAAGACCGCATGGTTCCGCACCTCGTCACAGCGCTGACCGGCCCGATCAACGAGCTCGAGCAGCGCATCCTCGAATCCATGCCCGCGGTGGAACGCTGGTTCCGCCTGGAATGGATGGAGCACACGCCGCCGTTCTACTGCTCGGTGGACATCCGCAACGCCGGCTTCAAGCTGGCGCCGGTGGACACCAACCTGTACCCGGGCGGCTGGCACAACCTCACGCCGGAGATGCTGCCGCTGGCGGTGCAGGCGGCGATGGCCGCCATCGAGAAGATCTGCCCCGAGGCCAAGAACCTCCTGGTCATCCCGGAAAACACGCGCAACACCTTCTACCTGGCCAACATCATCCAGCTGCAGCGGATCTTCCGCATGGCGGGGCTGAACGTGCGCATCGGCTCGATCGATCCCGCCATCAAGAAGCCGACCACCATCGAGCTGCCGCAGGGAGACACCGTCACGCTGGAGCCGGTGGTGCGCACCAAGCGCCGGCTGGGCCTGAAGAACTTCGACCCCTGCACCATCCTGATGAACAACGACCTGACGGCGGGGCCGCCGGGCATCCTGGAAGACCTGCACGAGCAGTACCTGCTGCCGCCGCTGCACGCCGGCTGGTCGGTGCGGCGCAAGAGCCGGCACTTCCAGAGCTACGAGGAGGTGGCCAAGCGCTTCGGCAAGATGCTGGGCATCGACCCCTGGCTGGTCAACCCGCTGTTCAACAAGTGCGGCGAGGTCGACTTCGCCAAGGAAGAGGGCATGGACTGCCTGCGCACCAACGTCGACGCCGTGCTGACGAAGGTGCGCAAGAAGTACAAGGAATACGGCATCAACGAGAAGCCCTTCACCATCGTCAAGGCCGACAACGGCAGCTACGGCATGGGCATCATGACCGTGCGCGACGTCAAGGAGCTCGACCAGATCCAGGAGCGCACCCGGCAGCGCATGGCCACCACCAAGGGCGGCCAGCAGGTCACCGAGGTGATCATCCAGGAAGGCGTGCTGACCGCCGAGCGGATCCACGACGCCGTGGCCGAGCCCGTGGTCTACCTGATGGACCGCTACGTGGTGGGCGGGTTCTACCGAGTGCACGCCGAGCGCGGCATCGACGAGAACCTCAATACCCCGGGCGCCAGCTTCGTGCCGCTGGCTTTCGCAGAGAGTACGCGCTTACCTCAACCGGGCCAGAAGCCGGGCGCCAGCGCGCCCAACCGCTTCTACATGTACGGGGTGATCGGCCGGCTGGCCATGCTGGCGGCGAGCTACGAGCTGGAAGCCACCGACCCCGACGCCGAAATCTACGACTGATCCGCCAGGCGGTTGCTGCACTGCAACAATCAACGGCCCGGGGCGCCGTCCCCGGGCGCACAATAGCGCTCCCAAGGTCCAAGACCCCGCCGGCGCCCAGAGCCGGGGACGGGGCCCTTCGTGCAAAACTCGAAATCCTCGCTCGCGGCGCTCACGCTCGGCGCCCTCGGCATCGTTTATGGCGACATCGGCACCAGCGTCCTCTATGCGCTGAAGGTCCTGTTCAACACCGGGCACGTCCCTCTCACGCCGGCCAACGTCTACGGCGTGCTGTCGCTGGTGTTCTGGACCATCACGATCATCGTGTCGCTGAAGTACGTCACGCTGATCCTGCGGGCGGACAACAACGGCGAGGGCGGCCTGATCGCGATGCTGGCGCTGGCGTCCAACGCGGTGGCCGACCGGCCCAAGCTGCGCGGCTGGCTGCTCGGTGTCGGCATCTTCGGCACCGCCATCTTCTACGGCGACGGCGTGATCACCCCGGCCATCTCCGTGCTGTCCGCCGTGGAAGGCCTGACGCTCATCTCGCCGGTCCTGACACCGTACGTGGTGCCGGCCGCGCTGGTGATCATCTTCATGCTGTTCTACGTGCAGCGCAACGGCACGGCCGGCATCGGCCGCCTGTTCGGGCCAATCTGCCTGGTGTGGTTCCTCACCATCGCCGCCCTCGGCGTGCCGCACATCGCCGCCCACCCCGAGGTGCTCGGCGCCGTCAGTCCGCACCACGCACTGCGCTTCATCCTGGAACAGAAGGGCGTGGCCTTCGTGCTGCTCGGGGCCCTCGTCCTCACCGTCACCGGCACCGAGGCGCTCTATGCGGACATGGGGCACTTCGGCAAGAAGCCGATCCGCCTGGCATGGTTCGGGATGGTCATGCCCTGCCTGCTGATCAACTACTTCGGCCAGGGCGCTCTGCTCTTGCAGGACCCGAAGGCGCTGGAGAACCCGTTCTACCTGATGGCGCCTTCCTGGCTGCTGGTGCCACTGGTGATCCTGGCAACCGCGGCGACCGTGATCGCCTCCCAGGCGCTGTTGTCGGCGGCCTTTTCCGTCACCAAGCAGGCCATCCAGCTCGGCTACCTGCCGCGCATGGCGATCCGCCACACATCGGTCCACGAAACCGGCCAGGTCTACGTGCCCGCGGTGAACTGGCTGCTGTTCGCGACGATCGTCGTGGCCGTGGGCCTGTTCCGGAATTCGACGAACCTCGCCTCGGCCTACGGCATCGCGGTCACCACCGACATGCTGATCACGACCGTGCTCACCTTCTTCGTGATCCGCTATGCGTGGAAGCTGCCGCTGTGGCTGTGCATCGGCGCCACCAGCATGTTCTTCGCCGTGGACCTCATGTTCTTCGCCTCCAACGCGCTCAAGCTGCTGGAGGGTGGCTGGTTCCCCGTGCTGATCGGGCTGGTGATGTTCACGATCATGATGACGTGGAAGAAGGGTCGCGCCATCCTCGCCGAGAAGCTGCGCAGCGAATCGTTCGAGCTGCGCGGCTTCCTCGAATCGATCTTCGTCAGCCCGCCCACCCGGGTGCAGGGCACGGCCGTGTTCCTGACCCCGGAACCGGGGACGGTGCCCAACGCGATGCTGCACAACCTCAAGCACAACAAGGTGCTGCACGAACACAACCTGTTCGTCACGGTGCGCAACCATGAGGTGCCCTGGATCGGCATGGACAAGCGCATCGAGATCGAATCGCTCGGCCACGACTGCTGGCAGGTGACCCTGCACTACGGCTTCAAGAACGACCTCGACATCCCGCGCGCGCTGGAGCGCATCCGCGGCCACGGCTGCGAGCTGGAGCCGATGACCACCAGCTACTTCCTCTCGCGCGACGTCGTGGTGCCGACCATCGGCGCCGGCATGGCGCCCTGGCGCGAGAAACTGTTCGCGCAGATGCACCACAACGCCAGCGCCGCCGCCGACTTCCTCAACCTGCCCAGCAACGCGGTGGTGGAGCTGGGCAGCAAGGTGGAGATCTGAGCACGGCCGACTTCGATGTCATCGTGGTGGGCGCCGGGCTGTCGGGCGTCGCCGCGGCGCATTACCTCCAGCGCGAATGCCCGGCCGAGCGCTTCGTCATCCTCGAAGGCCGCGACGCGATCGGCGGCACCTGGGACCTGTTCCGCTATCCCGGCATCCGCTCGGATTCCGACATGTTCACGCTCGGCTACACCTTCCGGCCGTGGACCAGCGACGCGCAGATCGCCGGCGGCCCGGCCATCCGCGACTACATCCGGTACACGGCGCGGGACGAAGGCATCCTGCCGCACATCCGCTTCGGGCACCGCGTGACCGCGGCGAACTGGGACGCGGCCTCGGCGCGCTGGACCGTCGACGCCGAAAGCGGCGGCGAGGCGCTGCGCTTCAGTTGCCGCTTCCTCTTCTTCTGCAGCGGCTACTACGACTACGAACAGGGCCACGACCCCGCGTGGCCAGGACGCGAGACCTTCGCCGGCCGCATCGTGCACCCGCAGCACTGGCCGGCCGACCTGGACTACGCCAACAAGCAGGTGGTGGTGATCGGCAGCGGCGCCACCGCCATCACGCTGTTGCCGTCGCTGGCCGCCCAGGCTGCCCACGTCACCATGCTGCAGCGCTCGCCCAGCTACATCATCGCGCTGCCGGCGCGCGACGCGATCGGCCGCATGCTGCAGGTGATGCTGCCGCGGACGCTGGCTTACCGGCTGATCCGCTGGAAGAACATCCTGCTGTCCACCGCGCTGTTCCAGTTCTCGCGCCGGCGACCGCTGGCCATGCGCAACTGGCTGGTGCGGCAGGCGCAGGCCCGCTTCGGCCCTGCGGTGCAGCAGCGCGACCTGCAGCCCCGCTATGACCCGTGGGACCAGCGCCTGTGCATCGCGCCGGACGCCGACGTGTTCCGCGCCGTGCGGTCGGGCCGCGCCTCGATCGTCACGGATGAAGTCGCCCGCTTCGTGCCCGAAGGCATCGAGCTCGCCTCCGGCCGGGTGCTGCCCGCCGACCTGGTGGTCACCGCCACCGGCCTCAAGCTGAAGATGCTCGGCGGCGCCCGCATCACGCTCGACGGGCAGCCGCTGAGGATGGCCGAATCGCTGTCGTACAAGGGCATGATGCTCAGCGGCCTGCCGAACCTCGCCATGGCGATGGGTTACACGAATGCATCGTGGACCTTGAAGTGCGAACTCATCGCGCGCCAGGTCTGCCGCATCCTGAACCACATGCGCAGCCAGGGGCTCGACGTCTGCGTGCCCGTGCTGGACGCGGATGCGGGCGAGACCCGGCCCGCACTCGACCTGAGCTCGGGCTACATCCAGCGCGCCGCCGGGGTCCTGCCGCGCCAGGGTTCGCGCAAGCCCTGGCGCATCCACCAGAACTACCTGCGGGACCTGCTCGCCCTGAAGCTCGCGCCGCTGCGCGACGGCGCGCTGCGCTTCGCGCGCCGTGGCGAAGTGCCACGTTGAATCCATGACCCTGTTGTTGACGCTCCTCTTCGTGTGCCTCGTGCTGCTCGCCGCGGCGGCGCTGTTCACCCACTTCGTCGCCCGCAAGGTCGAGAAATCCTTTCCGCCGCGGGGTGAATGGGTCGAAGTCGAGGGCGAGCGCATCCACTACCGGCGCATGGGGCAGGGCCCGGCGATCGTGCTGGTGCACGGCCTCGGCGGCCAGTCCGGCAACTTCAACTACCTGCCGCTGCAGGAGCTGGCGCAGCGCTGGACGCTGGTGCTGCCGGACCGCCCGGGCTCGGGCTACTCGCCGCGGCGCGACGACGGCAAGGCCAACATCGCCGCGCAGGCGCGGCTGGTCGCGGGCTTCATCCGCGCCATGCGCTTCGCGTCACCGCCCTTGCTGGTGGGCCATTCGCTGGGCGGCGCCATCGCGCTCAGCGTCGCGTTGCAGGAACCCGATTGCATCGCGGGGCTGGCCCTCATCGCACCGCTGACGCATTTCGATCCCAACGTGCCGGCGCCGTTTCGCATCATGGCGATCCGTACGCCCCGCCTGCGCCGCTTCGTCGCCCACACCATCGCCGCGCCGCTGGCCATCCTGAACACGCGTGCCGTGCTGCAGGCGCTGTTCGCCCCGCATGCCGCGCCGGCGGACTTCGCGCTGCGCGGTGGCGGCCTGTACGGCCTGCGGCCCGCATCCTTCTACGGGGCCGCCACCGACATGGCCGCGGTGGAAACCGATCTCCCCGCGCAGCAGGAGCGCTACGGCGAGCTGCGCATGCCGGTCGGCATCCTCTTCGGCGACGGGGACCGGGTGCTGGACTGGCGTTCCAATGGCGAAGCACTGCGCGCCAAGGTGGCGCAGGCGCAGTTGAAGGTCATTCCCGGGGGACACATGATCCTGGTGAGCGAGCCAACCGCCACGGCCGCATGGCTGGAAGAATGCGCCCGGGCAGCGCACGGCGATTTGTGCAAAAGTGCGGCCCTGACTTCCGTGAACCCATGAACATCCTCTTCGTCGCCGACCCGCTCGAGGTCTTCAAGATCTACAAGGACACCACGTTTTCCATGATGCGGGAAGCGCAGCGCCGCGGCCACCGCATCGCGGCCTGCGAGCCCCGCCACCTGACCTGGCGCTCGGGTGACCTGGTGCACGCCGAGATCCGCCAGGTCACCCTGACGGGCACCGAGGAGGAGTGGTTCCGCGTCGACGAGGTGGTCACCCGCCCGCTGAAGGACTACGACGCCGTCCTCATGCGCAAGGACCCGCCGTTCGACGACGAGTTCTTCTATGCGACGCACCTGCTGGAGCAGGCGCAGCGCGAGGGCGCCAAGGTCTTCAACCGGCCGGCCGCGCTGCGCGACCATCCGGAGAAGCTGGCGATCATGGAGTTCCCGCAGTTCGTCAGCCCGACCCTGGTGACGCGCTCGGCCGAGGAGGTGCGCCGCTTCCATGCGGAGCATGCCGACATCATCCTCAAGCCGCTCGACGGCATGGGCGGCATGGGCATCTTCCGGGTCGGCCCGGACGGCATGAACCTCGGGTCGATCACCGAGACGCTGAACCGCCACGGCGCCACCACGCTGATGGTGCAGCGCTTCGTGCCGGAAATCTCGCAGGGCGACAAGCGCGTGCTGGTCATCGGCGGGCGGGTGGTGCCGTTCTCGCTGGCGCGCATTCCCCAGGGCAGCGAGGTGCGCGGCAACCTGGCCGCCGGCGGGGTGGGCGTGGCGCAGCCGATCACCGAGCGCGACCGCGAGATTGCCGAGACCATCGGGCCGATGCTGTCGGAGCGCGGCCTGCTGCTGATCGGCCTGGACGTGATCGGCGACTGCCTCACCGAGATCAACGTCACCAGCCCGACCTGCTTCCAGGAAATCATGCAGCAGACCGGCTTCGACGTCCCGGCGATGTTCATCGATGCGCTGGAGCATGCGGTGGAAGAGGACACGACGGTCCTCTAAAAGGCGGGATCGGGTACCGGACGCAAAAGTCGCAAAAAGGCGAAAAACTCGCAAAAGGAATCCATTCTCGGGAAGTCCTTTTGCGACTTTTGCGAAACCTTTGCGACTTTTGCGTCCGGCTGTCCGGCTGTCCGCTCCCTCAGCGCGCGTGCCCGTCCACGAACACCTTCAGCTCCCCCGGCTGGAACTGGGTCCAGGTTTCGTTGACCGTCAGCGGCGCGGTGACGATGACGGCGACGCGGTCGTCCGGCGAGGTGTGCTGCGCGAAGTCGACGCTCAGGTCTTCGTCCGCCAGGTGGGCGTGGGTGAAGGGATGCTTGCGCTCCACGTACCAGAGGTTCGTGGAGCAATGCGCCCACAAGGCCTCTCCGTTGGACAGCAGGAAGTTGAAGCGGCCGTGCTTCGCGATGCGCGGCGCCAGCTCGCGCAAGGTCAGCGTCAGCTCCTCCACGCTCGGCACGTCGGCATGCGACTTCCAGAGCTCCTGCAGCAGCCAGCAGAACGCGCGCTCGCTGTCCGTGGAGCCGACCGGCCGGAAATTCGCGTGCAGCCGCGGGTGGAAGTCCTGCAGGTCGCCGTTGTGCGCGAACACCCAGTAGCGGCCCCACAGCTCGCGCACGAAGGGGTGGCAGTTCTGCAGCGCGATCTCGCCTTGGGTCGCCTTGCGGATGTGCGCGACGACGTTGCGGCTCTTGATGGGGTAGCGCCGGATCAGTTCGGCCACCGGCGAATCGCAGGCCGGCTGGTGGTCCACGAAGTGCCGCAGCCCGAGCCCCTCGAAGAAGGCAATGCCCCAGCCGTCGGAATGATGGTCCGTGCGGCCGCCGCGCTGGGCGAAGCCCGCGAAGCTGAACGTCACGTCGGTCGGCGTGTTGCAGTTCATCCCGAGCAGCTGGCACATGGGGTGATTATTGGGCAGGCGCCGGCGCGGCGGGCGCCCGCGGCGCATCGCGCAACTGCCACGACGCCAGGATGGCCAGGCCGATGATCGCCGCCAGCAGCAGGAAGGACTCGTTGAAGGCCGCCAGCCGGGCCACGCTGGTGCCCGGGTTGGTGAGCGCGTCGCCGTGCACCGCCAGCCGCCACTCCAGCACGATGGCGCAGAGGCTCACGCCCACGGCGCCGCCCAGCATGCGCAGGAAGTTGATCGCGCTCGCGCCCTGCGGGATCAGCGCCTTGTCGAGCGGCCGCATGGCCCCGAGGTTCAGCGAAGGCAGGATGAAGCCCAGGCCGATGCGGCCGAGGATGGCGAAGGCCGCCAGCACCCACAGGCCGGTGGTGAGGTGGATCAGCGGCATCAGCGCGAACGACACCGCCAGCAGCAACAGGCCGGTGCTCACCATCACGTAGGTCGGCAGGCGGTTGACCAGGCGGCCGGCGATGCCGATGCTGATGGCCAGCACGATGCCCGAAGGCAGCAGGATGGAGCCGACGTGCGAGGCGGGAAGCTGCAAACCGAGCTGCATGTACACGGGCAGAAGGTAGGTGGACCCGAACAGCGCGATGCCGTAGATGAAGGCCACCAGGCTGCCGAAGGCGTAGGTGCGGTAGCCGAACAGGTCCAGGTTCAGCAGTGCCTCGCGGCCGGTGCGGCGCGCGCGCCGCAGCCCGGTGAGCAGCGCGCCCAGCGCCACCAGGGCGGCCGCCAGCAGCGCGCCGGCCAGCAGCGGGTCGCCACCGCGCAGTTCCACCAGCCCGTTGAGCAGGCACAGCGTGCCGATGCTGCCCATGGCCAGGCCGCGCCAGTCCAGGCGCGGCCCGCCCGCTCCCGCGCTGGCGCCACCGGGCGAGGTGACCGGAACGTAGCGGTAGGCCAGCCACAGCGACACCAGGCAGAAGGGCACCACCATGAAGAAGATGGAGCGCCAGCCGAACCAGTCCACCAGCACGCCGCCGATGCTGGGCCCCAGCGCCGGCGCCAGCACCACGCCCATGCCGAACATGCCGCTGGCGCGGCCCTGCTCGTGCGGCTCGAACGCGCGCAGCATGATGATGGCCGGGATCGGCTGCACCACGCCGGCGGCCAGTCCTTCGGCCACGCGGGCAGCCAGCACCAGCGGGAACTGCGACGAGAGCCCGCCGACGACGCCGCCGGCCATCAGCAGCAGCATGGTGCCGACGTAGGTGCGCCGGTAGCCGTAGCGGGCCAGGAGCCACGGCGTGGTCAGCATCGACACCGTCATGGCGACCATGAAGCCCGAGCTCACCCATTGCGCGCGCTCCTGGCTGAGCGTGAAGTAGTGGCTCATGTCCGGGATGGCGACGTTCACCACCGTGGACGACATGATGGAAGCCATCGTGCCCACCATCACCGACATCAGCAGCAGCCAGCGATAGCGCGGCCCGTGCCGGGCGCGCAGCGCCTCGATGGAACCGTCGCCGCTCACGCCGCCTTGCCCTCGCGGGCACAGGCGGCGCAGATGCAGGCAATGCGCTGTGCCTGCGCAGGCACGCGGGCGAGCAGGTCGGCCGGGAACTCCACTTGCATGCACCAGCACGGCGGCTGGGCCGCGCCGGTGGCGCGCTGCACTTCCATGGCGCAGCGGTTGGGCTGGCCGCACAGGGGGCAGAGCACGGGGTCGGGCAAAGGCATCGGCACCGCCGCATCGTAGCGCGGTGGGCCGCGCCTGCGTTCAGGCCGCCAGCGGCATTGGCGCGCTCGGCTGCGCCAGTTTCTCCAATGCACGAGGCACCACGCCGTCACGCTCCACCGGCCGCAGCAGCCTTTCCTTCACCAGCCGCTGCAGGCTGCGGCGCGTCATGGAGTGGGGCTGGCCGCCATGGCTGACGAACATGAAGAAGCTGCCCTTGGCCGATGCCCACACGAGCTTGGCGCGCCGCCATTGCTGGCGCGAATAGAGATCCGCCCAGTCCCCGAGCCCCAGCGCCGCGACCACGGCTTCGGCCTCGCCCTCGTCCAGCACGGGCAGCGGGGCGTGCGAGGCGCGCGCCGGCCGCAGCTGCGCAACTTCGGAAGGCACGGTGTCCTCGAAGCCTGCCGCGCGCAATTCGCCGGGCGCCATCCAGAGCTGGTCGCCCTGGTCGACGATGTCGGAGGCGTCCCCCGGCAGCCGCACCGGCTCGGCCGGGGCGACGTCGCGGTGCCGGTGGCGCGCGCGCAGCTTCATCACCGGGCGGTGCAACTGCTCGAGCTGGTGGAAGAAGCTGCCGGCCTCGCCCGGCTGCTGGCCCAGGCTCTCCAGTCCCGCACGGATTTTCTGCACCACGCGCGGGATCAGCTCGAAGGCCCGCGCCGGGTCACGCAGCGTCAGGTCGCGGTTCACGCTCCAGAGCAGGTCCGTCACCACCGAGAGGTGGCCGCCGGGGTCGATGCCGCCCTGCGGCTGCGCCAGCCGCGCATGCGCCACCACCAGCGACCAGGTCCCGAGCAGGAAGTCCTGCACCGGCTGCGGCGCATCCGCCAGGTCGGCGCGCTGGCGCAGCTCGGACGCGATGCGCTCGGCCTCGTGCTGCCGGTCTTCCGCCAGCTGCACGGCCTCCAGCACCTTGTGCTGCGCTTCGTCGTCCATCGCATCTTGCGCCGCCCACCCGGCCTGCAGTGCGTCGAGCGCGGAGCGGAACGGCTCGGGGCTGTCCAGCGGCTCGACCTGGTTGAGCCGGTTGAAGCCCTGCGCGACGGCGTGGAAGAAGCCCTGGAATTCGACGCTGAACTCGTCGTTGAACTTGAAGCTGCGCTCCGCCACCTTCTCCACCAGCAGCCGGCCCGGGTGGGCCTCGTCGCTGAAGAAGCGCGGGGCCACCATCGCCAGCCGCGACAGCGAAGGCTCCAGTCCCACGATGGCCTCGCGCACCGGCGCCAGCAGGCGCGGGTCTTCGGCGACGCGGTCCACCAGCCGGCGCACCACCTCCAGCCCGAACACCTGGCCGGCCTCGCGCGCCTCCGTCTTCAGGCGGCCACGCACCAACGCGCGCTCGCGCGCGGCAGCCATCGGGCCCCACACCTCCTCGGGCAGCGGGCTGTCGGTGGCCACCCGGCGCGGCGGCCGGTCCACCGCGGGCAGGTGCATGTGCTGCCGCGCGGCGCCGGCGTCGTAGGCCGGTTCTTCGACGGCGCCGGCCTCGAGCTGCTGCAACTCGGCCTGGGCCTGCGCATGGAAACTGGGGGCCAGCGGCCGGTGCGCCTGCGGCTCGCCGCGCAGCAGGAAGCGTTGCAGGCGCGCGCCGTCGACGGCCTGCTGCGGCGCGAGATCGGCAAAGCCGGACGACGATACCTGCGGCGGCGCCGGCGGCAGGTCGTCGCCTTCCGGCGCGAACGCGCTGCCCGCGAATCCGCCGGCCTGCATCGAAGGGGCGCCGCCCGCGGTGCCGGCGTTCGTCGCGCCGGCGCCGGCTGGCGCGACCGCGGTGCCGGCAGGCGCCGATGACGCTGTCGATGGCGATGGTGCGGTGACCAGCCGGTAGTGCGCCGCATGCACCCGCGCCTGCGCCAGCATCTTCGCCTGGTCGACGTACAGCTTGTCGAGTTGTTCCGCCAGCGGCTTGGCCATGGCGCGCAGCCACAGGCCGGTCCATGCGGCGTCCGTCTGGCCTTCGCCCATCATCCGGCGCAGCACCTTGGCGTAGAGGGCGGGGCGCAGCGGATTGCGCTCCGGCTGGATGACGTCCAGCCCGAGCGCGCTGCTCATGAGGGCGTCGAGTTCCGACAGCGGACGCTCCAGCGTGGACGTGAGCTGCTGCGCCAGCCGCGACGACTCGATCTTGCTGGCGATGACGTTGTCGTCCACCAGGCTCAGGTCGGCGAAGCTCGAAGTGAAACCCGCGGTCGTGCCGGTGCCGTCATCCCTGGCGTCGATCTCGCACGCAGCGGCCAGCAGCCGGGGGAACTGCTCCTTCCATTCCTTGCGGCGTGCCAGCATTTCGCGCCAGGCGTCGGAGAGTTGCTGGCGCTGCGAGGGCATGGCGCGCGCTTCCGCCGACTGCAGTTCGGCCATGGCGTGGTCCACGCACTGGTCGACCAGCGCGCCGGCGGCGGCCGCAGCCGCGGCTATGCTGCGCGCAACGGTGGGGGTGACTGCGGGCATCCCGAACGACTCCTTTGTGCAGGAGATTAGATCGGCGATGCCGCGCCTTGCGAAGGTGGCGCCGGACCGGCGTGGCGTTGTTCACGCCAGGCGGACGCGGTCAGCGAAGTGTTGGAAACGCACCGCGCACGCGCGTTGCGAGACGTAACGACGCTTGCGCGTGGAGGCGTGTCGGGGTCGGCGTTGCCGAACCCGACCTACGAGTTGAGATTCGGATCGGCCCCGGCATCGTAGGCCGGGTTTCGCGTCAGCGAACCCCGGCGTCCGCCATCAAGCCGCTGCCTTGACTTTCAAGCGCCACGCATGCAACAGCGGCTCGGTGTACCCGCTCGGCTGCTCGCGTCCCTTGAGCACCAGGTCGAGCGCGGCGCGATAGGCGTACGAGGTGTCCCAGTTGCCGGCCATGGGCTGGTACAGCGGGTCGCCCGCGTTCTGCCGGTCCACCACCGCGGCCATGCGCTGGAAGGTCTCGATCACCTGCTCCTGCGTCACCACGCCGTGCAGCAGCCAGTTGGCGATGTGCTGGCTGGAGATGCGCAGCGTGGCGCGGTCTTCCATCAGGCCGACGTTGTGGATGTCCGGCACCTTGGAGCAGCCGACGCCCTGGTCGATCCAGCGCACCACGTAGCCCAGGATGCCCTGCACGTTGTTGTCCAGCTCCTGCTGGCGCTCCGCGGCGCTCCAGTTCACCTGCGGAGCGACCGGCACCGTGAGCAAGCCTTCCAGCAGCTTGTCGCGCTCCGCCTCCAGGTCGGTCTTCTCCAGCTCCTGCTGCACGGCGAACACGTCCACCTGGTGGTAGTGCAGCGCATGCAGCGTGGCGGCGGTGGGGGAGGGGACCCACGCGGTGTTGGCGCCGGCCTTTGGGTGCACGATCTTCTGCTCCAGCATCGCGGCCATCAGGTCCGGCATGGCCCACATGCCCTTGCCGATCTGGGCGCGTCCGCGCAGCCCGCAGGCCAGGCCCACCAGCACGTTGCTCTTCTCGTAGGCCTGGATCCAGGCGGTCGACTTCATGTCGCCCTTGCGGATCATCGGGCCGGCGTACATGGCGGTGTGCATCTCGTCGCCGGTGCGGTCCAGGAAGCCGGTGTTGATGAAGGCCACGCGCGCCGCGGCGGCGGCGATGCAGGCCTGCAGGTTGACGCTGGTGCGCCGCTCCTCGTCCATGATGCCCAGCTTGACCGTGTTCTCCGGCAGGCCGAGCAACTGCTCCACCCGGCCGAACAGCTCGGAGGCGAAGGCCGCTTCGGCCGGGCCGTGCATCTTCGGCTTGACGATGTAGATGGAGCCGGTGCGGGAGTTGCGGATTCCGCCGGCACCTTTGCCTTGCAGGTCCACCATCGCGATGGCGGTCGTGATCACCGCATCCAAGATCCCCTCGTGGATCTCCTTGCCGCCGTCCCACAGGATGGCCGGGTTGGTCATGAGGTGGCCGACATTGCGCAGGAACAGCAGCGAGCGGCCGTGCAGGCGCACTTCGCCGTCGCCCTTCGCGCTCTGGTAGACGCGGTCCTTGTTCAGGCCGCGCGTGAAGCTCTTGCCGCCCTTGTTCACCTGCTCGGTCAGCGTGCCCTGCAGGATGCCCAGCCAGTTGCGGTAGGCGAGCAGCTTGTCCTCGGCGTCCACCGCCGCGACGGAATCTTCCAGGTCCAGGATGGTCGACAGCGCCGCTTCCACCACCACGTCGCTCACGCCGGCCGCATCGGTGGCGCCGATCGTGCTCTTGCGGTCGATGACGATGTCCAGGTGCAGGCCGTTGTTCTTCACCAGCACCGACGAGGGGGCGCTCGCGTCGCCCTGGTAGCCGACGAACTTGCCGGCATCCTTCAGGCCCGTGCTCTTGCCGCCCTTCATCTGCACCACCAGCTGGCCGCCTTCCACCCGGTAGCCGGTGGCGTCCACGTGCGAACCGCTCGCCAGCGGCACCGCCTGGTCCAGCACTTCGCGCGCCTTGGCGATCACCCGGGCGCCGCGCACTTCGTTGTAGCCGGGGCCCTTGTCGGCGCCGCCGGTCTCGGGGATCACGTCGGTGCCGTACAGCGCGTCGTACAGCGAGCCCCAGCGTGCATTCGCCGCGTTCAGCGCGTAGCGGGCATTGAGGATCGGCACCACCAGCTGGGGGCCGGCCTGCAGCGCGAGCTCCGCGTCGACGTTGGTGGTGGTCGCCTTGGCGCCCTTGGGGACCGGCACGAGGTAGCCGATCTTCTCCAGGAAGGCGCGGTAGGCGGCCATGTCCCGGATCGGGCCCGGGTTCTTGCGGTGCCACGCATCCATCTCCGACTTCAGGCGATCGCGCTCGGCCAGCAGCGCCGCGTTCTTCGGCCCGAGGTCCTTGACGATCCGGTCGAAGCCTTGCCAGAACTTGTCGGCGGGCACGCCGACGGCGGGCAGCACCTGGTCGTCGATGAAGCGCTTCAGCGCGGTGTCCACTTCGAGACCGTGGACGGTCGTGCGGCTGGTCATGGGGTTCTCCGGAAGTTCAATCAAAAAAGGCGAGCACGTCGCGCAGGGTGGCGCCGGTGCGGGTGGGCTGCGTGCCCAGTTCCTCGAAGGGGAGCTGGTAGCGGTTGACCCACAAGGTGCGGTAGCCGAACCAGGTGGCGCCCAGGGCGTCCCACGCGTTGCAGCTCACGAAGAGGATGTCGCGCGCGGCGAACTTCGTCGCCTGCGTGCCGAGGCGGTAGGCGTCGGGGTGCGTCTTGTACTTGCGGATCTTGTCGACGCTGAGCACGTGATCGAGCAGGCCTTCGAGCCCCGCGCTGCGCAGGGCGATGCCCAGCATCTGCGGGTCGCCGTTGGAGAGGATGCCGGTGACCACGCCGCGCTCCTTCAGGCGCTCCAGCACTTCCCGGTTCTCCGGGAAGGCGGACAGGTGGCGGTACTGGTTCATCAGCTGCAGCTCGCGTTCGGCCGTGAGGTCCAGGCCGAGCCGCTTGCATGCATACCGCAGGCCCGCGCGCGTCAGGTCCCAGAACGGCTGGTAGTGCGCGCCGTCGTTGCTGGTGGTGACCAGCCGCGTGTAGTCGATCTGCTTGTCGCGCCACAGCACGGCCAGGGCATTGCCCTGGCCGGGGAACAGCTGCTCGGCGAGCAGGCCTACGCTGTAGACATCGAAAAGGGTGCCGTACGCGTCGAACAGTACCGCCTTGGGTTGGTCCATGGCGGTACTGTATTACGTACCCTTGCCTTCATTAATTCCATCGAAGTCTCGGAATCCGTGACTTCGGTAACCCTAATCGACCTCAGAGGGCGAAAATCCGTTCCGCATTGCGAGATCGGATGGCGCTCATCTGCTGCTCAGGCAGCGCCGCCGTGTTGGCGAAGGCGCCCTGGGTGTCGTGCACCCAGTGCGGCCAGTCCGTGCCGAACATGACGTGCTCGTGCCCCACGACCGAGACGAGGTACTGCAGCGCGCCGAGGTTGTAGGTGATGCTGTCGTAATAGATATGGCGCAGGTAGTCGGTGGGCTTGCGCTTCATCTGCCGGCGCGACGGCAGCTCGACCTCGTCGCCCTTCTCGAAGCGGCCCACCAGGTAGGGCAGGGTGCCGCCGCCGTGCGAGGCGATGATCTTCAGGTCGGGGTACTGGTCGAAGAAGCCCTCGAAGATCATGCGGGTGATCGCCAGCGTGGTGTCGAACATGAAGCCGACCGACCAGCTGAGGTCGAACTTGGTCATGTCCATGAAGTCCACGCCCGGCGGATCGGTGGGGTGCACGAGGACGGGGAGCTTGCGCCGGTTGATCTCGGCCCAGACCGGCGCGAACATCGGGTCGGTCAGGCTCTTGCCGGACACGTTGGCCAGCACCATCACGCCCACCGCGCCCTTGGCGCAGCTGCGCTCCAGCTCCTCCACCGCGCGCTGCGGATACTCCCAGGGCAGCGAGGCGAACCAGCGGATGCGGTCCGCGTAGCGCGACTGCGCATCGGCGACGTTGTCGTTGGCTTCGCGGGCGGCGCGCACGCTCACTTCTTCGCCGCCCCAGTACACGTTGGGGCAAGTCAGCGAGACGACCGACACGTCGATCTTCGCCTGGTCCATGTGCTGGATGCGCAGCTCCCAGTCGAAGTGGCCCTTCTGCGGGATCACCACGGGCGTGTCGCCGCGGAAGATCTCCTGCTGGCC
>JAJTCN010000165.1 GCA_021323335.1 Ramlibacter sp. | reverse complement strand
CGATCGCGCGCTGGATGCGGCCGTGTTCATGATCTTCTCCAACAACGGCGAGCGCTGCACGGCGGGCAGCCGGATCCTGGTGCAGAAGTCGATCTACGCTTCCTTCGTGGACCGGTTCGTGGCGCGCGCCAAACGCATCACCGTCGGCGACCCGCTGGACGAGAAGACCATCGTCGGGCCGATGATCTCGCCGGGCCACCTGGCCAAGGTGCGCGGCTACATCGAACTCGGAACGAAGGAAGGCGCCAGGCTGCTGTGCGGCGGACTCGACCTGCCCGTGTTGCCCGACCGGGTGAAGAAGGGCAACTACGTCATGCCGACGGTGTTCGCCTACGTCGACAACGCCATGAAGATCGCGCAGGACGAGATCTTCGGACCGGTGGCGTGCCTGATCCCGTTCGAGGACGAGGCGGACGCGATCCGCATCGCCAACGACATCCCCTACGGGCTTTCCAGCTACGTGTTCACCGAGAACATCGGCCGCGCGCACCGCGTCGCCGCGGCCGTCGAAGCTGGCATGTGCTTCGTCAACAGCCAGAACGTGCGGGATCTGCGCCAGCCGTTCGGTGGCACCAAGGCCTCGGGCACCGGGCGCGAAGGCGGGACGTGGAGCTACGAGGTGTTCCTGGAGCCGAAGAACGTCGCGGTGTCATTGGGCTCGCACCACATTCCTCACTGGGGAGCTTGAGCATGGGCAAGGTGGCGCTCGCTGCAAAGATCACGCACGTACCGTCGATGTACCTGAGCGGCGTGGACACCATCGTGGTGTTCGACACGCACTGGCTGGTCAACGCCAACTACCACATCAACTGCGGCGCGCACTTCAAGGGCCTGTACACCAGCAACGAGCTGCCGCACTTCATCAGCAACATGGCGTACGAGTTCCCGGGCAACCCGGAGCTCGGCAAGCTGCTGGCGGAGGTCTGCAACGACTACGGTGTCGAAACGCTGGCGCACGAACGCACGACGCTGGCGCCGGAGTACGGCACGCTGGTGCCCATGCGCTACATGAACGCCGACCAGCATTTCAAGGTGGTGTCGGTGTCGGCGCTGTGCCAGGCGCACTACCTGAACGACAGCGCGCGCCTGGACGCGTTCAAGATCTGGAGCCCCTTCCTCGAGGCGCTGGACCACGAGGTGGTGCGCATGTGGGAAGCGGGCGAGTGGGAGAAGTTCTGCGGCATGCTGCCGGAGTACGCGGCCAAGGGCCACGGCGAGGGCTTCATGCACGACACGGCGATGTTGCTGGGTGCGCTGGGATGGTCGGAGTATGACGGCCGCGCGGAAGTCGTCACGCCTTACTTCGGCGCTTCGGGCACGGGGCAGATCAATGCCGTGTTCCCGGTGACGCCGGTCGAAGGTGATGCGATCCCGAAGGCGCAGGCTTCGTCCGCCGACGGTTACACCCACATCGGCCAGCGGCTCTGACTGCGATCGTTTAATTGGAATCTGACCCCAATTTATGCCCCACTGCGTCATCCTCTACACCGGCAACGTCGAAACCAAGACGAACATGGGGGCGCTGTGCCGCAAGCTGGCGAACCGCATGCTCACCATCCTCGACGAGGAGGGCAAGCAGGTGTTCCCCACCGGCGGGACGCGGGTGCTGGCGTATCCTGCCGCCTACTATGCGGTGGCCGACAAGGACGACGAGGACTACGCCTTCGTCTACATCAACGTGCGGATGGGGCCGGGCCGCAGCGCCGAGGTGCAGCAGCGCGCCGGCGACAGCCTGCTGGAAGTGGTCAAGGCCCACTTCGCGCCCATCTTCGCCAACGAGCTGATCGGCATCACGCTGCAGGTGGACGAAAGCCCCGGCCAGGTGTACGACGCCAAGCACAGCACGCTGCATCCGTTGTTCAACAAATGAATCTTCCAGAGGAGACAAGGACATGAAGACCCCCGTCAACGCCTTCAAGAAAGCCATCGCCGAGAAGCGCACGCAGTACGGCCTGTGGGTCAGCCTGATGGGGCCGCTGAACACCGAGATCTGCGCGGCCGCCGGCTTCGACTGGCTGCTGCTCGACGCCGAGCACACGCCCAACGACCCCGCCAACGTGCTGCAGCAGGCGCAGGTGATCGCTGCCTACCCGGGCGTGAGCGCGGTCGCGCGCATCCCCATGGGCCACGGCTACATCGGCCAGGCGCTGATCAAGCAATACCTCGACACCGGCGTGCAGTCCCTGCTGGTGCCGATGGTCGACACGCCGGAGCAGGCGCGCGAACTGGTGCGCTGCATGCGCTACCCGCCGGGCGGCATCCGCGGCATGGCGGCCACCCGCGCCTCGGGCTGGGGCCGCAACACCAGCTATGCGAAAGAGGCCAACGACCAGGTCTGCCTGCTGGTGCAGGCCGAAACGCGCGAGGCCATCAAGAACCTCGACGCGATCGCGGCCACCGAAGGCGTGGACGGCGTCTTCATCGGGCCGGCGGACCTGTCGGCCGCCTTCGGCCACGTCGGCGACCCGTGGCATCCGGAGATGCAGGACATCATCGCCGACGCCTTCCGCCGCATCCAGGCCGCCGGCAAGGCGATCGGCATCCTGACGCTGGACGAAACGCTGGCCCGCAAGCACGTCGAGATGGGCGCCACCTTCATCGCGCTGGGCACCGACAGCAACCTGATGCTGAAGTCCACCACGGCGCTCGCGGCCAAGTTCAAGGGCGCGGCGCAGCCGCCGGCGGCGCCCAAGGGCAACTACTGAGGAGCGCGCCATGAACGCCGTGCTGCAGCCCCGCGCGCCCGACATGCATCCCGAGGAGTGGCAGGCGCGCGTGCAACTTGCCGCCGCCTACCGCATCTTCGACATGCTCGGCTGGGTGGAGATGATCTACAACCACATCACCGTGCGGCTGCCGGACAGCGTGACGCGCGGCGAGAAGCAGTTCCTGATCAATCCCTTCGGCCTGCACTATTCCGA
>JAJTCN010000127.1 GCA_021323335.1 Ramlibacter sp. | reverse complement strand
AACTGATTTCTCCGGGACGGTTCGGCCCTCACATGGTGAGCCACATGAGCCAATTGCCGCCCATTCTAGGGGTTTCAAGCGGTGAAACGATCTATTTCTGCTACGGGCCCCATAGGAGAAGGCCCCGTTTGATGTGAGACAAATGCCCGTTTTCGGCACCTCAGCCGCCCTTCGGCGCCTTCAGGCCGATGCCCACGAGGAAGGTTTCGGAGGACTTGTCGCGCGACGCCTTGGGTTTCAGAGGCTTGACGACCCGGAAACGTTCCTTGAACAGCTTCACCAGCTGGCTGTAGCCGCTGCCATGGAAGACCTTGCAGACCAGCGCCCCGTCCGGCTTCATGTGGGATTCGGCGAAGTCCACCGCCAGCTCCACCAGGTCGGCGATCCGGGCGGAGTCCGAGGCGGGGATGCCGGAGAGGTTGGGCGCCATGTCCGAGACCACGGCGGCGGCCTTGCGGCCCGCCAGGGCCTGCTGCAGCCTGGCGGCGACCTCCGGCTCCCGGAAGTCGCCCTGGAGGAAGGTGACTCCCTCGATCGGCTCCATGGGCAGGATGTCCAGGGCCAGGATGGTGCCGTCCAGCGCGCCGACGGCCGCCCCGCCGGGGGACAGCTTGCGGCGGACATATTGGCTCCAGGCGCCCGGCGCCGATCCCAGGTCGACCACCACGTCGCCCGGCTTGATCAGCCCGAGCTGCTCGTCGATCTCCTTGAGCTTGTAGGCGGCGCGGGCGCGGTAGCCCTCTTTCTGGGCGAGCTGGACGTACGGGTCCCGGACATGGTCGTTCAACCATGACTTGTTGACCTTCTTGCTCTTCGTCTTGACTTTCATGTGCGTGTGCGCCTGCAGCGGATAATACGGGGATGCCAGCGATCCAATTGACCATAGCCGAGCGCAAGGCGCATCGGGCCGAAGCCCATCACCTCGACCCGGTCGTGATGATCGGCAACGACGGGCTCACGCCCGCCGTGAAGAAGGAAATCGGCGCCTCCCTCGACGCCCACGGCCTGATCAAGGTCCGGGTGCAGGGCGACGACCGCGAAGCCCGCGAGGCGATGTACCAGCAGCTTTGCGACGAACTCGGCGCCGCGCCCATCCAGCACATCGGCAAGCTGCTCGTGCTGTGGCGACCCAAGCCGGAGAAGGTGAAGGCGGAGGACGAGGACCGCAAGCCCGGCCCGCGCGAATTCAAGGTGGTCAAGAATGCCAGCCGGGGCGGACAGCGGCCGGAGGTCAAGCGCGTGCGCGTGCTCGGCAACCAGCGCCTCACCACCGGCGGCATCGTCAAGAAGTCCAAGCCGAAGCAGCGGTCGATCAAGAAGTCCCAGTCGTGACCGGCCGGGTGGTGCACTTCCACAGCACCACCAGAGCACACAGCCACTGGGCCGCGAACAGCGCGGTGCCCACGCTGTGCCACCAGGCCAGGTCCTGCCGCGCCACGATGCGCGGCGCCACGGCGAACTGCTGCAGCAGCGCCGCCAGCATCCCGACCAGCACGTAGACCACGGCGCCTCCGGCCCAGCCCATGGTGGCTTCGGCATCCGGCTCTCGCGCGCCCATCAGCACCAGCACGCCGCAGGACAGGCTCATCCACACCTGGGCCTCGAACAGCCGCGCGGCCAGGCTGCCGGCCACCGCGGGCGAAGACGCATGGGCGAACAATTGCGGCACCGCCACGAAGCCGATCGCCGTGAGGCTGCCCCACCAGAGCGCGGCGGCCAGGATCGGGAGGCGGGCTTTCCAGTGCATTCAGATGTAGTGGACGGCGACGATCTCGTAGCGCTTGGTGCCGCCCGGCGCCTCGACCACCGCGGTGTCGCCCTCTTCCTTGCCGATCAGCGCACGGGCGATCGGGCTCGACACGTTGATCAGGCCCTGCTTCAGGTCGGCTTCGTCCTCGCCGACGATCTGGTACTTGACGGTCTCGCCGGAGGTCTCTTCCTCCAGTTCGACGGTGGCGCCGAAGACCACGCGGCCGCCGGCGTCCAGCGACGCGGGATCGATGATCTGGGCGGCCGCCAGCTTGCCTTCGAGATCGCGGATGCGGCCTTCGATGAAGCCCTGGCGGTCCTTCGCGGCCTCGTACTCGGCGTTCTCCGACAGGTCACCCTGCGCCCGCGCCTCGGCGATCGCCTGGATGACGCCGGGGCGGTCGACCGTCTTCAGGCGGTGCAGTTCGGCCTTGAGCTTCTCGGCGCCGCGGGTCGTGATCGGAATGGTGGTGGCCATCGGGGGTGTCTCCAGCAAAATGAAAACCGCCGGGCGTTGCCGCTCGGCGGTTCTTGTATGCCTCAATTATAGGCGCTCAGGCGGCCAGCTGGGCGTGCATCTCCTGCACCGAGATCACGTCCAGATTTTCCATCGCCCGCATCCCCTCAACGGCCGCTTCCGCGCCGGCGATGGTGGTGAAGGTGGTCACCCGCGCCAGCAGCGACGAGGTGCGGATGGCGCGCGAGTCGGCGATGGCGTTGCGCCGCTCCTCCACCGTGTTCACGACCATGATGATCTCGTTGTTCTTGATCATGTCGACCACGTGTGGCCGGCCCTCGGTGACCTTGTTGACCGTCTCGCAGGGGATGCCGGCGGCGGTGATCGCGGCGGCGGTGCCCTTGGTGCCGATCAGCGGGAAGCCCATGGCATGGAGCTGGCGGGCCACCTCCACGGCGCGGGGCTTGTCGCTGTTCTTGACGGTCAGGAACACCTTGCCGGTCGGCTTGCCGTCGGCGTCCTTCGGGGTCGGCAGCCGGGTGCCGGCGCCGAGCTGGCTCTTGACGAAGGCTTCGCCGAAGGTCTTGCCCACGCCCATCACTTCGCCGGTGGACTTCATCTCCGGGCCCAGGATGGTGTCCACGCCCGGGAACTTCACGAACGGGAACACCGCTTCCTTCACGCTGAAGTAAGGCGGCGTCACCTCGTCGAAGATGCCCTGCTGGTCCAGCGTCTTGCCGACCATGCAGCGCGCCGCCACCTTGGCCAGCTGGATGCCGGTGGCCTTGGACACGTAGGGCACGGTGCGCGAGGCTCGCGGATTCACTTCCAGCACGAAGATGACGTCCTGCCCGTCCTTTTCCTGGATGGCGAACTGCACGTTCATCAGGCCGACCACGTTCAGCGCCTTGGCCATCGCAGCGGTCTGGCGCTTCATCTCGTCGATGGTTTCCTTCTTCAGCGAGTACGGCGGCAGCGAACAGGCGGAGTCGCCCGAGTGCACGCCGGCCTGCTCGATGTGCTCCATCACGCCGCCGATGAAGACGCGCTGGCCGTCGCCGATGCAGTCCACATCGCATTCGACGGCGTCGTTCAGGAAGCGGTCCAGCAGCACCGGCGAATCGTTCGACACCTTCACCGCTTCGCGCATGTAGCGCTCCAGGTCGCGCTGCTCATGGACGATCTCCATGGCGCGGCCACCCAGCACGTAGGAAGGACGCACCACCAGCGGGTAGCCCAGCGCCTGCGCCTTTTCCAGCGCCTCGGCTTCGGTGCGCGCGGTGGCGTTGGGCGGCTGGCGCAGGCCGAGTTCGTGCAACAGCTTCTGGAACCGCTCGCGATCCTCGGCGGCGTCGATCATGTCCGGCGAGGTGCCGATGATCGGCACGCCCTCGGCCTCCAGGCCCAGCGCCAGCTTCAGCGGCGTCTGGCCGCCGTACTGCACGATCACGCCGGTGGGCTTTTCCTTGTCCACGATCTCCAGCACGTCTTCCAGCGTCAGCGGCTCGAAGTACAGGCGGTCGGAGGTGTCGTAGTCGGTGGAAACGGTTTCCGGATTGCAGTTGACCATGATGGTCTCGTAGCCGTCCTCGCGCAGGGCGAGCGCGGCGTGCACGCAGCAATAGTCGAACTCGATGCCCTGGCCGATGCGGTTGGGCCCGCCGCCCAGCACCATGATCTTCTTGCGGTTGGTCGGCTCGGACTCGCACTCGTCCTCGTAGGTCGAGTACATGTAGGCGGTGTCGGTGGCGAACTCCGCGGCGCAGGTGTCCACGCGCTTGTAGACCGGGCGCACGTTGAGCTTCTTGCGAAGGTCGCGCACCGCCTTGTCGGTGGTGTGCAGCAGCTTGGCCAGGCGGCGGTCGGAGAAGCCCTTGCGCTTGAGCGCGCGCATGGTGGCGGCATCGATCGTTGCCAGCGCCGCGGCGCCGTGCTTCTCGGCGACCTGGTCCAGCTCGAGCTCGATCTTCACGATCTCCTCGATCTGCACCAGGAACCACTTGTCGATCTTCGTCAGGTCGTAGACCTCGTCGACCGACAGGCCCATGCCGAAGGCGTCGCCCACGTACCAGATGCGCTCGGGACCGGGCGAACCCAGTTCCTTTTCCAGCACCTCGCGGTCGGTGGTCTTCTGGTTCAGGCCATCCACGCCCACTTCCAGGCCGCGCAGCGCCTTCTGGAACGATTCCTGGAACGTCCGGCCCATCGCCATCACTTCGCCCACCGACTTCATCTGCGTGGTCAGGCGGTCGTCCGCGTCCTTGAACTTCTCGAAGGCGAAGCGCGGGATCTTGGTGACGACATAGTCGATCGAGGGCTCGAAGGAGGCCGGCGTCGCGCCGCCCGTGATGTCGTTGCGCAGCTCGTCGAGCGTGTAGCCCACCGCCAGCTTGGCCGCGACCTTGGCGATCGGGAAGCCGGTGGCCTTGGAGGCCAGCGCGGAGGAACGCGACACGCGCGGGTTCATCTCGATGACGACCATGCGGCCGTCCTTCGGGTTGATCGAGAACTGCACGTTGGAGCCGCCGGTGTCGACGCCGATCTCGCGCAGCACCGCCAGCGAGGCGTCGCGCATGATCTGGTATTCCTTGTCGCTCAGCGTCTGCGCCGGCGCGACGGTGATGGAGTCGCCGGTGTGCACGCCCATCGGGTCGAGGTTCTCGATCGAGCAGACGATGATGCAGTTGTCCTTCTTGTCCCGCACCACCTCCATCTCGAACTCCTTCCAGCCGAGGAGCGACTCCTCGATGAGAAGTTCGCTGGTGGGCGAGGCTTCCAGGCCGCGCTTGCAGATGGTCTCGAACTCTTCCGGGTTGTAGGCGATGCCGCCGCCGGTGCCGCCGAGCGTGAAGCTGGGGCGGATGACGGTGGGGAAGCCCACCGTCTTCTGCACGGCCCAGGCCTCGTCCATCGAATGGGCGATGCCCGAGCGCGCGGAGCCCAGGCCGATGCGCGTCATCGCGTCCTTGAACTTCAGGCGGTCCTCCGCCTTGTCGATCGCTTCCGGCGTGGCGCCGATCAGCTCGCACTTGTACTTGTGCAGCACGCCGTGCTTCCACAGGTCCAGCGCGCAGTTCAGCGCCGTCTGGCCGCCCATGGTGGGCAGGATGGCGTCGGGCTTTTCCTTGGCGATGATCTTCTCGACCGTCTGCCAGGTGATCGGCTCGATGTAGGTGACGTCGGCGGTGGCCGGGTCCGTCATGATCGTCGCCGGGTTGGAGTTGATCAGGATGACCTTGTAGCCTTCCTCGCGCAGCGCCTTGCAGGCCTGAACGCCGGAGTAGTCGAACTCGCAGGCCTGGCCGATGATGATGGGGCCGGCCCCGATGATCAGGATGGATTTGATGTCGGTACGTTTCGGCATGATTTACTTCTTCTTCTCGTCCATCAGGCCGGTGAAGCGGTCGAACAGGTAGCCAATGTCATGGGGGCCGGGCGACGCTTCCGGGTGGCCCTGGAAGCAGAACGCGGGCTTGTCGGTGCGGGCCAGGCCCTGCAGGGTGCCGTCGAACAGCGACACGTGCGTGGCGCGCAGGTTCGCGGGCAGCGTCTTCTCGTCCACCGCGAAGCCGTGGTTCTGGCTGGTGATCGAGACCCGGCCCGTGTCCAGGTCCTTCACCGGATGGTTGGCGCCGTGGTGGCCGAACTTCATCTTGAAGGTCTTCGCGCCGGAGGCCAGCGCCATGATCTGGTGGCCCAGGCAGATGCCGAAGGTGGGGTAGCCCGCCTCGATCAGTTCGCGCGTGGACGCGATGGCGTAGTCGCAGGGTTCCGGGTCCCCCGGGCCGTTGGACAGGAACACGCCATCCGGCTGGAGCTTCCTCACTTCGGCGGCAGGCGTCTGCGCCGGCACCACCGTGACCTTGCAGCCGCGCTCGGCCAGCATGCGCAGGATGTTGTTCTTCACCCCGTAGTCGAAGGCGACCACGTGGTACCTGGGGTTCTCGAGGTGGCCGTAGCCCTCGCCGAGATGCCATTCGGTCTGGTCCCAGCCGTAGGATTGCGACACCGACACGTCCTTGGCCAGGTCCTGCCCCGCCATGTCGGGCGCCTTGCGCGCCAGGGCGACGGCTTTTTCCACCAGGTCCGGAGTGACCTCCCCGCCCTGCTCCAGGCCGATGATGCAGCCGTTCTGCGCGCCCTTGGTGCGCAGGATGCGGGTGAGCTTGCGGGTGTCGATGTTGGAGATGCCGACGGTCTGCTCGCGCCGCAGGTAGTCCTGCAGCGTCATGTCGGAACGGAAGTTGGATGCGACCAGGGGCAGGTCGCGGATGATCAGGCCGGCCGCGTAGACCTTGCGGGCCTCGACGTCCTCGGCATTGACGCCGTAGTTGCCGATGTGCGGATAGGTGAGCGTGACGATCTGCTGGCGGTAGCTCGGATCGGTCAGGATTTCCTGGTAACCGGTCAGGGCCGTGTTGAACACGACTTCGCCGGCGGTGGAACCTGCGGCTCCGATCGAGTTGCCGATAAAGACCGTGCCGTCTGCGAGCGCCAGGATGGCGGGCGGGAAAGCTCCCTGAAGCGACGAAAGCAC
>JAJTCN010000038.1 GCA_021323335.1 Ramlibacter sp. | reverse complement strand
GTCGGGCAGGTAGCCCTCGTCGCGGTACTGCGTGACGGGCTTGGCGCCGTTGCGCTTGCTCATCTTCTCGCCCTGCTCGTTCAGCACGGTGGGCAGGTGCGCGAACACCGGCGGCTCATAGCCGAGCGCCCGGAAGATGTTGATCTGGCGCGGCGTGTTGTTGACGTGGTCGTCGCCGCGGATCACGTGGGTGATCCGCATGTCGATGTCGTCCACCACCACGCAGAAGTTGTACGTGGGCGTGCCGTCCGGCCGCGCGATCACCAGGTCGTCGAGTTCGTCGTTGCTGATCTCGATGCGGCCCTTGACCTTGTCGTCCCAGGCGACGACGCCGCCCACCGGGTTGCGAAAGCGCAGCACCGGCTGCACGCCTTCCGGCACCGGCGGCAGCGTCTTGCCCGGCTCGGGCCGCCAGGTGCCGTCGTAGCGCGGCTTTTCCTTGGCGGCCATCTGCCGCTCGCGCAGCGCGTCGAGTTCCGCCACGCTCATGTAGCAGGGATAGACCAGGCCCTTCTCGCGCATCTCGGCGATCACGGCGCGATAGCGGTCCATGTGCTGCATCTGGAAGAACGGCCCCTCGTCGGGGTCCAGCCCCAGCCAGCGCATGCCTTCGAGGATGACGTCCACCGAGGCTTGCGTGGAACGCTCGAGGTCGGTGTCCTCGATGCGCAGGATGAAGGTGCCGCCCTGCGAGCGCGCGAACGCCCAGGGATACAGCGCCGAGCGGATGTTGCCGAGGTGGATGAAGCCCGTGGGGGAAGGGGCGAAGCGGGTTCTGACTTTCACGGGGGGATTGTCCTATGCCTGTGGAAGATGCGTGGCAATTCGATCCGTAGGCCGGCGGTGAGCGCCGAAGGCCGAACCCCGGTGATCGGGTCACCGGGGTTCGGCGCTGCGCGCGCTCACCGCCGGCCTACAGCTTGCCGAGTCCTCGCAATAGGTCGGTCTTGATGTCTTCGACATGCTCCAGCCCCACCGCAAGGCGAATGAGGCCCTGGCCGATCCCCGCCGCCTGGCGCTGCTCTTCGGAGAGGCGCCCATGCGAGGTGGTGGCGGAGTGGCTGATGATGCTCTTGGTGTCGCCCAGGTTGGTGGCGATGCTCATCACCTCCGCGCTGTCGATCACCGTGAACGCGTTCTTGCGCAATTCCACCGGATCCTTGCCGCGCACGTCGAACGATACGACCGCGCCGCCGAGGCCGGACTGCTGCTTCATCGCCAGCGCATGCTGCGGATGCGATTCCAGCCCCGGGTAGTACACGCGCGTGACGGCGGGGTGCTGCTGCAGGAACTGCGCCACGGCCATCGCATTGGCGCACTGCGCCTGCATGCGGATGCCCAGCGTCTCCAGGCCCTTCAACACCACCCACGCGTTGAACGGCGACAGCGTCATGCCGGCCGTGCGCACGATGGGCGCGAACACGTCGTTGATGTACTTGGCGGAGCCGCAGATGGCGCCGGCCATCACGCGGCCCTGGCCGTCCAGGTACTTGGTGCCGGAGTGGATGACGAAGTCGGCGCCCAGCTCGGTCGGCCGCTGCAGCGCGGGGGTGCAGAAGCAGTTGTCTACCGCCAGCATCGCCCCGGCGGAATGCGCAAGGTCGGCGAGCGCCGCGATGTCGCAAACGTCGGTCAGCGGATTGGTCGGCGTCTCGGCGAACAGCAACTTCGTGTTCGGCCGCATCGCGGCCTTCCATTCCTTCATGTCCGTCTGCGACACGAAGGTGGATTCGACCGCGAACTTGCCGAACTCCTTGGCGAACAGGTTCATGGTGGAACCGAACACCGAGCGCGAGCAGACCACGTGGTCGCCCGCCTTCAGCAGCCCCATGCCGAGCAGCAGGATGGCGGCCATGCCGGTGGCCGTGCCGATGGCGGCCTCGGTGCCCTCCATCGCCGCCAGCCGCTGCTCGAAGCTGGTGACGGTGGGGTTGGAAGTGCGGCCGTAGGTGTAGCCCTCCTGCGGGTTGGCGAAGCGGCGCGCCGACGTCTCGGCGTCGGGCTGCACGAACCCGCTGGTGAGGTACAGCGCTTCGGAGTTCTCGCCCCACTGGCTGGGCGGCAGGGCGGTGCGCACCGCGAGCGTGTCGCGATGCAGTCCTGCGGGCAGTTTTTTCTTCTCGTTCAAGGGGTCAGGCTTCCTGCGGATTCGGGATGGCCAGGCGCGTGCTGTTCTCTTCCAGCGGGTCTTCCTGGCCCACACGCGCTTCGTTGATGCGCGCGATGTCCTCGGGGTTGATGTCGCCGGTGACGTAGACGCCGTCGAAGCACGAGGCATCGAAGCCGGCGATCTGCGGATTCAGCTTGCCGATGGCGGCCTTCATGCCGTCCACGTCCTGGTAGATCAGGGCGTCGGCGCCGATGATCTGCCGCACCTCCTCCACCGTGCGGCCGTGGGCCACCAGCTCTTCGGCCGTCGGCATGTCGATGCCGTACACGTTGGGGAAGCGCACCGGCGGCGCGGCGCTGGCCATGTACACCTTGCGGGCGCCGGCCTCGCGCGCCATCTGCACGATCTCGCGGCTGGTGGTGCCGCGCACGATGGAGTCGTCCACCAGCAGCACGTTGCGGCCCTTGAACTCGCTGACGATGGTGTTGAGCTTCTGCCGCACGGACTTCTTGCGCACGGCCTGCCCCGGCATGATGAAGGTGCGGCCGACGTAGCGGTTCTTGACGAAGCCCTCGCGGTAGGGGATGCCGAGCAGCTGCGCCAGCTGCATCGCGCTGGGGCGGCTGGATTCCGGGATCGGGATCACCACGTCGATCTCGTTCGGCGGCACCGTCGAGATCACGCGCTTGGCGAGCGTCTCGCCCAGGTTCAGGCGCGCCTGGTACACGGAGATGCCGTCCATCTCGGAGTCGGGCCGGGCCAGGTAGACGTATTCGAAGATGCAGGGCGACAGCTGCGGGTTCTCGGCGCACTGGCGGGTGTGCACGTTGCCCTTGAGGTCCACGTACACCGCTTCGCCCGGCGCGATGTTGCGCTCGAACTTGTGGCCGGTACCGTCCAGCGTGACGGACGGGTCACGGAAGGCCACCAGCCCGTGGCCGGCGATCAGCGCCACCACCGCGTACGAGCCGCGGATGCGTTTGTGCACGTTGCCGACCGCCGAGAACACGTCCTGCGGCGTCAGCGGCAGGCCGCGCGTGGTGCGCTCCAGCTCGTGCGCGAACACGTTCACCAGGACCTCGGTGTCGCTCTCGGTGTTGATGTGGCGATGGTCCGACGTGAACAGCTCCGCCTTCAGCGCCTGGGCGTTGGTCAAGTTGCCGTTGTGGGCCAGCGTGATGCCGAAGGGCGCGTTCACGTAGAAGGGCTGCGCCTCTTCCTCGCTGTCGGCGTTGCCGGCGGTGGGGTAGCGCACCTGGCCGAGGCCCGCGTTGCCCGGCAGCGCGCGCATGTTGCGGGTACGGAAGACGTCGCGCACCATGCCCTTGGCCTTGTGCATGTAGACCTTGCGGCCCAGCAGCGTGACGATGCCGGCCGCGTCCTGGCCGCGATGCTGCAGCAGCAGCAGCGCGTCGTAGATCAGCTGGTTGACCGGCCCCGGACTGACGACCCCCACAATTCCGCACATCTTCGTTCCTTTACGCTGGCAAGTAAGGCCCGAACCGATCGGGCACCGCCGGCTTCAATCCACGCAAGGCCGCCGTCGCAACACCGGCCGTCACCGACTCATTCCACCACCTGCCGTCCTTCAGGCCCATGAGGTGGACCACCACCGCGAACACCAGCACCACCACCGCGCCGCGCACCAGGCCGAACACGGCGCCGAGCATGCGGTCCACCGGCGCCAGGCCCGCGGCGGCCACCAGCTTCTTCACCACCCAGGACAGCAGGCCGCCCAGGATGAGGGCGGCCAGGAACACCCCCAGGAAACCCACAGCGTACTGGACTCTCTCGCTGGCCGGCTGCACCGGCATGTATTGCACCGCCACCGGCGCCAGCCACCGCGCCAGCAGGAATGCGGCAATCCAGTTCAGCACCGACAGCACCTCGTACACCAGCCCGCGCCACAGCCCCAGCAGCACCGACAGCGCCAGGATCGCGATGACAGCCCAGTCGAGCGTGGCCAAACCTACAAGCTGAGGACGGCGGCCGGCAAATCCAGCCCCTTGATCTTTTCGACGGCCTTGTCCGCCTCGGCGCGCGATGCGAACGGCCCCGCCCGGACCCGGATGCGCGTGCCGTCCTTGGTCTCGGCGACGTTGGTGTAGTTCTTCAGGCCGGCGCGCTCCAGCTTCTGCTGCGCCTGCCGGGCCTTGTCCTTTTCGGCGAAGGCGCCGACCTGCACCACGTAGCGGGTGCCCGCCGCAGCCGTGTCGACCGACTTGCCTTCCAGCAGGGCGCGCGCCTTGGCGGATTCGTCCGGCTTGGCGTCCGCCTTCGGCTCCGGCCGCGCTTCGGCCTTCGGCGCGGGCGGCAGCGCCGGGGCCGGCGTGGGCGCGACGGCAACCGGCGCTTCCGGGGCGGCCACCTTGCCCTGGGCCACCGGCGCCTGCGGCATGGGCGGCAGCGGCGCGACCTTGTTGCGGTCGGGGATTTCGATGGGGATGTCCACGGACACCGGCCGCGGCTGGGTGTCGAACAGCAGCGGGAAGCCGATGACACCCACCAGCACCAGCACCACCGCACCGATCAGGCGATGGCGGGCCCGGCGCCGCATGGCGTCGATGCTTTCGGCGGGAGAGGCCGCGGCCACCGGCTCGTCGACCTTTTTGCGCAACTTGAACAAGGCCATGGGTGAGGGTCAGCCGAGGTGGCGGGCGGCCAGCCGGGGCACGCCCTGCTGCAGCACACCGCCGACGGTGTAGAAGGATCCGAAGACGAGAATTCTATCAGTGGGCTCTGCCGTGGCCGCCGCGGCGCGCAGGGCCTCCGCGGGGCTGGCATGGGTGCTGGCCGGGACGTCACGGCGCCCGGGCTGGGCCTGCCATCGCGCCAGCAGCGCCGCGGCCGTCGCCGCCCGGGGCGTCGGCAGGTCGGTGAAGTACCAGCGGTCCACCAGCGGCCCCATCTTCGCCAGCATGGGCGCCAGGTCCTTGTCGCCCATCGCGCCGAACACCGCGTGGGTGGTGGGAAAGAAACCCATCGCGTCGAGATTCGCGGCCAGCGCGGCGACGGAATGCGGGTTGTGCGCCACGTCGAGCACCAGCGCGGGCTCGCCCGGGACGATCTGGAAGCGGCCCGGCAGTTCCACCATCGCCAGGCCATTGCGGACGGCCTGCGCCGTGACCGGCAGGCGCTGGCGCAGCGCCTCCAGCGCAGCCAGCACCCCAGACGCATTGAGTAACTGGTTGGCTCCGCGCAACGCGGGATAGGCCAGGCCCGGGTAGCGCCGGCTGCGCCCGGCCCAGGCCCACTGCTGCTTGTCGCCGGAGAAGTTGAAGTCGCGCCCCAGCAGCCACAGGTCGGCGCCGATGGCGGTGGCGTACTGGACCAGGCTGTGCGGCGGCACCGGGTCGCTGACGATGGCCGGCTTGCCTTCGCGCAGGATGCCGGCCTTCTCGCGGCCGATGCTCTCGCGGTCCGGCCCCAGGTAGTCCATGTGGTCCAGGTCGATGCTGGTGACGATGGCGCAGTCGGTGTCGATGACGTTCACCGCATCGAGCCGCCCCCCCAGCCCCACCTCGAGGATCGCCACGTCGAGGTTGCTGGCGGCCATGAGGCTCAGGATGGCGAGCGTGGTGAACTCGAAGTAGGTGAGCGTCGCGCCTTCGCGCGCCGCTTCCACGCGCTCGAAGTGCGGCACCAGCGCATCGGGCCGCACGATCTCGCCGCCAATGCGGCAGCGCTCCTCGAAGTGCACGAGATGCGGCGAGGTGTAGACGCCCGGGCGCCAGCCGGCCTGCAGCGCGATCGCTTCGAGCATGGCGCAGGTGGAGCCCTTGCCGTTGGTGCCGGCGACCGTCACCACCGGGCAGTCGAAGCGCAGGCCCAGCCGTTGCGCCACCGCCTGCACGCGCTCCAGGCCGAGGTCGATGGTCTTCGGGTGCAGGCGCTCGCAATGCGCCAGCCAGTCGCTCAGGTCTTTCATGCCCGGATTGTCGCGGCAGTGGCGTCCTATCATTTGCCGATGGCGACGATCACCCTCTACGGCATCCCGAACTGCGACACGGTCAAGAAGGCGCGCGCCTGGCTGGACGGGCGCGGGGTGGCGTACCGATTCCATGATTTCCGCAAGGACGGCGTGCCGGCCGACCGGCTGGAGGCCTGGATGGAGTCGCCGGACGGCCCCCGCCTGGTCAACCGGCAGGGCACCACCTTTCGCAAGCTGGACCCGGCCGACCAGGCCCGCATGACAACCGCGGCTGGGGCACGCGCGTTATTGGTGGAGCAGCCGAGCGTGATCAAGCGGCCGGTGGTGGATTGGCCCGATGGCTCCACCACGGTCGGGTTCGACCCCGTCGGCTGGGCGTTGCGCACCGGCCCCTGAAGCGTGAACTTTCCTGCGGTCCGCAGGTAAAGCTGAACGGCGGGACTGGCGCGTAACTAAACTTTCGGCACCAGTTCAACGAGTTCTTGCCATGAAGCAGTCAGTCATATTCGCCGCCATGGGCGTTGCCGCCTTCGGCGTCGCGGCGCAGGAAACCGGCACGGTCCTCTCCAGCACCCCCGTCGTGCAACAGGTCGCGGTGTGCGGCCAGGGTTACGTCGCCAGGCCAGGTCCCACCACCGGTGGGGGCGCCGTGATCGGGGCCATCGCCGGCGCGGCGATCGGCAGCACCATCGGCGGCGGCGCCGGCCAGGCCGCGGCCATCGGCCTGGGCGCCGTGGCCGGCGGCGCGGTGGGCAACAGCATCGAGGCGAACAGCAACGCCCGCATGGTGCCCACCTGCACCACGCCGGTGTCGTATGAGAACCGCACCGTCGCGTACAACGTCACCTACGAGTACAACGGCCGCCAGTACCAGGCGCAGCTGCCCACCGACCCCGGTCCGACCATCCGCGTGCGCGTGACGCCGAGGGGTGAAGTGCGCCCGGCGATGCGCATGTACCGCGGCCCGGCGATGGCCGGCGCGCCGGTGACGGCGCCTCCGATGCAATACGCGCAGCGGCAGCAGCCGATGCACATGCAGCAACCCATGCCGCATGCCCAGATGCAGCAGCCGCAGATGCAGCCGATGCCCGCCCCCGACGTGGCGCGCAACTACGGCGAAGCCGTGCCGCCCGAGCAGGAGCGCCAGGGCACCAACATCTCCCCCACCGAAAGCGGCAACGCGGCGCTGTTCTACGGCTACCCGCATGGCTACGGGTACGGGTACGGTTACGGCTACCCTGCCTACCCTGCGTACCCGGCCTATGGCTACGGCTACGGCTACGGTTACCCTGCGACGGTCGGCGTCGCGGTGGTCCCGGCCTACCGTCCCTTCGTTCGTCCGTGGGTGGGTTACCGCCCCTGGGGTGGCTTCTACCGTCCGTGGGGCCCCCGCGTGACCTTCGGCATCGGCTGGCGCGGCGGCTGGCGCTAAGCGCTTCGGCGGATCGCATGAAAAAAGGGAGGCTTCGGCCTCCCTTTTCCTTTGCCGTTCGCCGGGGTCCGCCTGCCGGGTTCGGCGCCAGCCGACCCCGGCATCCGCGTCGCCCCTTACAGCGGCGTCTGCAGCACCGCACCCTTCCAGATCAGCGGCCCCTGCGCCGCGGTGCCTTCGGGCACGCCGCCCTTGTTCTCCAGCGTGATCGCGAACAGCGGCGACTGGCCGACCACCTGCTCCGCGGCCGTCAGGCGCAGCACCGGCTGGTCCGCCAGTACGCCCAGCGAGCGCGGCGCGCCGGAGGGCGGCACGGCCCACAGCTGCAGCGACTTCTCCGGGCCTTCCTGGAAGTCGCCCATGCGCTTGAGCGTCAGCGTGTTGTGCTTGGGATCGAACAGCGCCAGCATCATCGGCGTGGCCTTGTCGTCGTGCAGCACGGAGACGTAGCGCACTTCGGGCATGGCCTGCAGCTGCGCGACCAGCTGCGTGTTCTGGCGCACCAGGTCGCGGCCCTGGGACTGCAGCTGCGCCAGCTGCACCTGGGTGCCCTGCAGCTCGCCGCTGAGGTTGAGGGTGAAGGCCACCGCGGCGACCGCCGCCGTGACGGCCGCCAGCGCGCCGGCGCGCCACCAGTTGCGGGCGCGCCGCAGCAGGTCGGTGCCGCCGTCGGCGACGGCCGCCGCCATGGCGCGCGGTTCGGTGGCCAGCAGGTTCTCGATGCGCTTCCAGACGTTGGCGCTGGGCGTTTCGGATTGCTGCAGTTCGGTGATCGACATCAGGCGCTCCTGCCACACGTGCGCGGCGACGCGCAGGGTGGGACTGCTGCGCGCCAGGGTTTCGAAACGGCGGCGGGCGCCGCCACGCAAGGTGCCCAGGGCGTACGAGGCCGCCAGGTGGTCCACCAGTTCAGGACGCTCGAGGATGTTCATCGCATTCCCCTCATGCGAACCGCGCCATGCAGCCGCGCAACTGGTCCAGCCCGCGCCGGATCCAGGTCTTCACCGTGCCCAGCGGCAGCTTCAGCTGCTCGGCGAGCTCGCTGTGGCTCAGGTCGCGCAGGTAGGCCAGGCTCAGCACCTCGCGCTGGCGGTCCTCCAGCTTGCGCATGCATTCGTGCAGCGCCCAGGCCTGCTGGCTGGCCTGCGTGGTGTCCATCGGGTTGGGCGAGTCGCCCGCCACCGTGTCGCTGATCACGTCGTCCAGCTCCTGGGCGCTGTCGGCCCGCTCGCTGGTGCGCCGGCGCAGGAAATCCAGCGCCCGGCTGCGCACGATCATCCCCATCCACGCCATCGGCGGGCTGAGGGTGGCGCGGTAGTCGCCGGCGGAGCGCCAGATGTGCAGGAAGGCCTCCTGCAGCACGTCCTCGGCCCACTGCCGGTTGCCCGTCACCTTGACGGCCAGGCCGTAGAGCTTGGTGGAGGTGGCGTCATAAAGTTCGCGCAGCGCGCGCTCGCTCTCGCGTTGCCGGCCGGGGTCGGCCAGGCGCTCGCCGACGCGGGCCAGCAGGGCGATGAGGGGAAGGTCTGGATCCGCCATGGTCATGAGAAAGTATTCTGCCCGTAGATACGCAGCGGGACCGCTTTCGGATTCGCTTCCGGGGCACTGTCGCGCGAGCGCCTAAAATCGAGGGTTTTCCCCGGAAGCTCCTGCATGACCACCGCAAAACTCGACGTCGCCTCGGTCGCGACCCAGGCCAACGTGTACTTCGACGGCAAGTGCGTGAGCCACGGCGTCACCCTGGCCGACGGCACGAAGAAGTCGGTGGGCGTGATCCTGCCCGCCACCCTGACCTTCAACACCGGCGCCGCCGAAGTGATGGAATGCGTGGCCGGCGCCTGCGAGTACAAGCTGGCGGGCAGCGACGCGTGGAAGAAGTCGGGCGCGGGCGAGAAGTTCAGCGTACCTGCCAACTCCAGCTTCGAGATCCGCGTGGCCGAGGCCTATCACTACATCTGCCACTTCGGTTGAACGGACTTCCATGAGCACCATCCTCGAAAACCTGCCGCTGAACCAGAAGGTGGGCATCGCCTTCTCCGGCGGCCTGGACACCAGCGCCGCCCTGCACTGGATGAAGAAGAAGGGCGCCCTGCCCTACGCCTACACGGCCAACCTGGGCCAGCCGGACGAACCCGACTACGAGGCGATCCCGCGCAAGGCCATGGAGTACGGCGCCGAGAAGGCGCGCCTGGTCGACTGCCGCAAGCAGCTGGCCCACGAAGGCATCGCCGCCCTGCAGTGCGGCGCCTTCCACATCTCCACCGGCGGACTGATGTACTTCAACACCACGCCGCTGGGCCGCGCCGTCACCGGCACGATGCTGGTGGCCGCGATGAAGGAGGACGACGTTCACATCTGGGGCGACGGCAGCACCTTCAAGGGCAACGACATCGAGCGCTTCTACCGCTACGGCCTGCTGACCAACCCCAGCCTGCGCATCTACAAGCCGTGGCTGGACCAGGCCTTCATCGACGAACTGGGCGGCCGCGCCGAGATGTCGGCATTCATGACGGCGGCCGGCTTCGGCTACAAGATGTCGGCCGAGAAGGCGTACTCCACCGACAGCAACATGCTGGGTGCGACGCACGAGGCCAAGGACTTGGAGAACCTGAACACCGGCATCAAGATCGTCAACCCGATCATGGGCGTGGCGTTCTGGAAGGACGACGTGAAGGTGAAGGCCGAGGAGGTGCGGGTGCGCTTCGAGGAAGGCCAGCCCGTCGCCCTGAACGGCAAGAGCTTCGACGACCCGGTCGAACTGATCCTGGAAGCCAACCGCATCGGCGGCCGCCACGGCCTGGGCATGAGCGACCAGATCGAGAACCGGATCATCGAGGCCAAGAGCCGCGGCATCTACGAGGCCCCCGGGCTGGCGCTGCTGTTCATCGCCTACGAGCGGCTGGTGACCGGCATCCACAACGAGGACACCATCGAGCAGTACCGCGACAACGGCCGGCGCCTGGGCCGGCTGCTGTACCAGGGCCGCTGGTTCGACCCGCAGGCCATCATGCTGCGCGAGACGGCGCAGCGCTGGGTGGCGCGCGCGGTGACCGGCGAAGTGACGCTGGAGCTGCGCCGCGGCAACGACTACTCGCTGCTGAACACCGAGTCGCCCAACCTCACGTATGCACCGGAGCGCCTGAGCATGGAGAAGGTGGAGAACGCGCCCTTCTCGCCGAAGGACCGCATCGGCCAGCTGACCATGCGCAACCTGGACATCACCGACACGCGCGCCAAGCTGGGCATCTATGCCAAGGCGGGCTTGCTGGTGACCGGCGGCGACGCGCCGCTGCCGTCGCTGGGCAAGGACTGAGGTTCCTGGCGGGGTCGCTGGCGCGAACCCGCCCTACGCGAGAGCGTGACACCGTCCCCGTAGGGCGGGTTCGCGAACGCGACCCCGCCGTCCACCGCCGCATGCGCACCGCTACACTGCCGTGCCATGGACGGGAACCACAGCATCGCGTTCTTCGACGCACAGTTCCGGCGGCAGGTGGCCGCCGGTGACTACGCGCTGAATCCGTTCGAAGCAGCGGCCCTGCCCCATCTCCACGGAACCGTGCTGGACTACGGCTGCGGTCTCGGCAACCTGGCGGTGCAGGCCGCCCGGCGCGGCTGCGACGTGCTCGCGCTCGACGCCAGCGAGACCGCCATCGACCACCTGCGCGAGCTCGCGTCGCGCGAAGGCCTCCGGCTGCGGGCGGAAGCCGCGGACCTGCGCACCTTCCAGCTCGCGGGCGACTTCGATGCCGTCGCCTGCATCGGGCTGCTGATGTTCTTCGACTGTCCCACGGCGCTGGCGCAACTCTCGCAGTTGCAGGCCCACGTCCGCCCCGGCGGCGTGGCGATCGTGAATGTCCTCGTCGAGGGCACCACCTTCATGGACATGTTCTCGCCCGAGGGCCACTGCCTCTTCGGCAGCGACCAGTTGCGCGAGCGGTTCGCCGGCTGGGACCTGATGCACGTCGAGCAGGCGGAGTTTCCGGCGCCGGGCGGCACGCGAAAGATCTTCGTCACCCTGGTCGCGCGCAAACCGGGGAGCCCGCCGCCATGCGCAAGCTCGAGCTGAAGATCCCCCCTCCCGGGGTCGCGCTGCTCGCCGCGCTGGCCATGTGGGGGCTGGCCTTCCTGGCGCGACCTCTCAGCCTGCCTGTCACCCTCCGTGTCGCGGTCGCCGTGGCCTTCGCCTGCACCGGCGCGGCGCTGGGGCTGGCAGGCATCCTTGCCTTCCGCCGCGCGAAGACCACGCTCGACCCCATGCATCCCGACAAGGTGCGCACGCTGGTCACCGGCGGCGTGTTCGGCCGCACGCGCAATCCCATGTACCTGAGCCTGCTGCTGTACCTGTGCGCGTGGGCGGCGTACCTCGCCAGCTGGCCGGCGCTGCTGATGCTGCCGGCGTTCGTGCTGTACATGGACCGGTTCCAGATCCTCCCGGAGGAACGCGCGTTGTCCGGCCGCTTCGGTGCCGAATTCGCCGCCTACCAGGCCGAGGTCCCCAAGTGGCTGTGAGGGCGTGGGGGTGGCATCATCGCTCACCCGATCCCGTCCTCCCATGATCCAGCCCACCCCTCTCACCGCGGCACTTGCGGGCGTCTTTTCCGCCCTGGCGTGGCCCGTTCTCTGGTCCAGGTACGGTGGCGCGGCGTCGACGGGAGGCATCGAGCTGATCATCGGCACGCTGCTGCTGGTCGCCCTGCCGGCCCACGCCTTCGTCGTCGGCTTCACGCGCAGCCAGCCCGCCGATGCGCGCAAGGTCGACACCGCCCTGGTCAAGCGGATCGGCAGCTGGCTCGCGGCCAGCGTGGTCACCGCCCTGGCGGCCTGGGCCTGGCGCACGGCGTCATGACCACCCAGTACTACACCGCTTCCAGCCTGGACGGCTTCATCGCCACGCCAGACGACTCCCTCGAGTGGCTGTTCCCGCTCGGGGACATCGCCGACACCAGCTATCCGCAGTTCTTCGCGCGGGTCGGCGCCCTGGCGATGGGGTCGGCCACCTACCAGTGGATGCTGGACCACGTGGTGAAGCCCGGCTCGCCGCATGGCGGCAAGTGGCCGTACGAACAGCCGACGTGGGTGTTCTCTTCGCGCGAACTGCCCCCGATCCCCGGCGCCGACATCCGCTTCGCGAGTGGCGACGTTCGCCCGGTGCACGCGGCAATGCAGGAGGCCGCGGGAGGCAGGAACGTGTGGCTGGTCGGCGGCGGCGGGCTCGTGGGCCAGTTCCACGACGCGGGCCTGCTCGACGAGATCATCGTGCAGGTCGGTTCGGTCACGCTCGGGGCCGGAAAGCCCCTGCTTCCGCGGATGATCACCTCGCCGCCCTTGAAGCTGGTGTCGGCGCGGCAGGTGGGGACGGGGTTCGCGGAGTTGCGGTACGAGGTGCCCCGGCCCCCTAGTCCGGGTCGGCCGCCAGTTGCACCCGGGGATCCGGCAGCTTGATGCTGCCATCCGGTCGTTCGTAGGTGCCGATCAGCAGGCCGCTGGCGATGCCGCGTTCCTGCACCGCCTCCAGCACCTCGGAGCGTCCGGGCGTGCCGCTGAAGGCCTCGCCCGGCCCCAGCGCGAACAGCTGGAAGGCATAGCGATGCGACCCATGGCCCGGCGGCGGATCGGGCGGCAGCCAGCCTTTTTGCAGGTATGAGTTGCGGCCTTCGTGCGCTTCGCCACCCTCCTCCCGAGGGTTGTCCATCTCGCCTTCGCCGAACGCGCCGTCGGCCGCCGGCAAGTCCACCACGATCGCGTGCACCAGCGGCTCCGGCGTGGGCGCGTCGGCATCTTCCACCAGCAGCACCAGGCTGGCCGCGCCGGCCGGCACGCCGCTCCAGTGCAGAGGCGGCGCCAGCCCGTCGCCGTCGGCCGTGTAGCGCGCCGGGATCGGCGCATGGTCGGCGAAGGCCAGGCTGCCCACGGCCAGGGTGCCGTGGCCGGTGCGCATGCCGCAGCGGTTGAAGACGAGCTTGTCCAGGCCCGCGCGCACGTCGCGCAGCGCGTGCCCCAGCATGTCGGGCAGTTTTTCGAGCATCCGGCCATCTTGCCCGCGGCGGCCCGCGGGCGTGTCAGGCGGCTGCTTCGCCCGGCGTAGGTGGCGCCGGGAGTGGCGCGCCGCGCGCCATCGGAATACCATCTCCTGGCGAGCCGCCGCACGCGGCCAAGGAGGTCGGCATGAAGCAGGTGAAACACTGGCAGGACCCGGTGAATGCCTTGCTCGGCGCCTGGCTGGTCGCCTCGCCCTGGGTGCTGGGCTTCCAGTCCATGCTGGTGGCCGCCGCGGTCACCACCGCCGTCGGCGCGCTGCTGGTCGCATCCAGCATCGAGGCGATGCAGGTGCCCCAGGCGTGGGAGGAGTGGCTGGACGTCATGCTCGGCATCGGGCTGATGCTGGCGCCGGTGCTGTTCGGCTTCAATGCCGTGACGCCGGCGCTGCAGAACGCGCTGGTCACCGGCGGGCTGGTGACGGTGCTGGCGCTGTGGGTGCTGGTGACGGATGACGAGTTCGCCGCGAGCTGGGAAGAGCCGATTCGCTAGACCACCACCGGCTCCGGCTCCAGCCGGATGCCGAAGCGCTCGTACACGCTGGTCTGGATGGCCCGGGCCAGCGTCACCACCTCGCCGCCGGTGGCGCCGCCGCGATTGACCAGCACCAGCGCCTGCTTCTCGTAGACGCCGGCCTGCCCCACGGACTTGCCCTTCCAGCCGCAGGCATCGATCAGCCAGCCGGCGGCCAGCTTCATGGTGCCGTCCGGCATGGGGTAGTGCACGATGTTCGGCTCGCGGGCGATGATGTCCTGGCACTGCTCGGGCGTCACGGTCGGGTTCTTGAAGAAGCTGCCGGCATTGCCGATCACCCGCGGATCCGGCAGCTTGGCCGCGCGGATGGCGCACACCCAGTCGTAGATCTGGCGGGCGTCGGGGTTGGCGATGCCGGTTTCGGTCATCTTGCGCTGCAGGTCCAGGTAGCCCAGCACCGGCTTCCAGGGCTTGGGCAGGCGCATCCGCACCCGCAGGATCAGCGCCCGGCCCGCCAGCCCGAAATCGCTGTCCCGGGCCGGGGAATGCTTGAACACCGAATCGCGGTAGCCGAAGGCGCACTGGCCGGCGTCCAGCGTGAATTCGCGGCCCGTCATCAGGTCGATGGCGTCCAGGGACTCGAACCGGTCCTGCAGCTCGATGCCGTAGGCGCCGATGTTCTGCACCGGGCTGGCGCCCACGGTGCCCGGGATCAGGGCCAGGTTCTCCAGGCCGCCCAGGCCCTGGTCGATGGTCCAGGTGACCGCCTCGTGCCAGTTCTCCCCGGCGCCGAATTCGACGATGGTGGCCTTCGGGCCGTCTTCCAGGATCCGCTTGCCGGGCACCTCGACCTTCAGGACCACCGGCTTGACGTCGCCGGTCAGCACGATGTTGCTGCCCCCGCCCAGCACGAACTTGGGCTCGGGCCCCAGTTCCTGATGCGCCAGCACGGCATGGACGTCCTCCGGGCCGTGCACGCGCACCAGGGTGCGGGCCCTGGCGACGATGCCGAAGGTGTTGTGCGGCTGCAGCGGTGTGTTGGACTCGACGAACATGGGAGAATTGTGTCCCAAGCAGAGACTCAGCAGTTGCAGGAGGAATCCCAAGATGCCGT
This sequence comes from Ramlibacter sp., assembly GCA_021323335.1. Taxonomy (GTDB): domain Bacteria; phylum Pseudomonadota; class Gammaproteobacteria; order Burkholderiales; family Burkholderiaceae_C; genus Ramlibacter. The sequence continues at coordinate 18,469 of JAJTCN010000038.1, read as the reverse complement.
CATTCGATACCGTGTGCGACCCGAACATGGTGGAGGTGAAGAACGCCGTCGAGAACACGGCCAAGGAGATCGGCACGCGCTTCGACTTCAAGGGCACGGCGGCGGCCATCGAGATCAAGGACAAGGAGATCACCCTCACCGGCGACGCCGACTTCCAGCTGCAGCAGGTGATGGACATCCTGGTGGCCAAGCTGGCCAAGCGCAACGTGGACGTCCGTTTCCTCGACAAGGGCGACGTCCAGAAGATGGGCGGCGACAAGCTCAAGCAGGTCATCAAGGTGCGCAGCGGCATCGAGAGCGAGCACGCCAAGAAGATCCAGAAGCTCATCAAGGAAAGCAAGCTCAAGGTGCAGGCCGCCATCCAGGGCGACGTGGTCCGGGTCACCGGCACCAAGCGCGACGACCTGCAGGCCGCCATGGCCGCCGTCCGCAAGGACATGGCCGACCTGCCGCTGTCCTTCACGAATTTCCGGGACTGACGTGCCCGGGGCCCTGCCGCGCCGCATCGCCGCCCTGCTGGCCCTGGCCGCCTGCGCGGCAGGCGCGCAGACCGTCACGCTGCAGGGCATGCTCGGCAGCAAGGCGCTGCTCATCGTCGAGGGCGCGCCGCCCCGGAGCCTGGCGGCGGGCGAAAGCTTCAAGGGCGTGAAAGTCCTGGCTATCCTCGGCGACCAGGCGGTGGTCGAGGTCGGGGGCAAGCGCCAGACCCTGCGGGTGGGCGACGCGCCGGCCAGCGTGGGTGGGGGCGGCGCCGGGTCGAACGGCACCCGCATCAGCATCTCCGCCAGCTCCGGCGGCCACTTCATGACGCAGGGCGCCATCAACGGGCGGGCGGTGCAGTTCATGGTGGACACCGGCGCCACGTCGGTGGCCATCGGCCTGCGCGACGCCGAGCGGCTGGGCATCGACTACCGCAAGGGCGTGCCCGGCACGGGCAGCACCGCGAACGGCACCGTCCCGATGTGGCGCGTGAAGCTGGCCTCGGTGCGGGTCGGCGACGTCGAGGTCCACGAAGTCGACGCCGCGGTGCTGGGCGCCTCCATGCCCTTCGTCCTCCTGGGCAACAGCTTCCTCACCCGCTTCCAGATGAAGCGCGAGAACGACATGCTGGTGCTGGAGCGGCGGTACTAGGTCCCCTTGCCGGACTCCACCCTCCCCGGAACGCCTCCCCCGCGCGCCCGCGAAAGCGCGCTCGCGCCGCTGCGCGCGCCGGTGTTCCGCATGCTCTGGTTCACCTGGCTGGCGGCGAACACCTCGATGTGGATGAGCGACGTGGCGTCGGCATGGCTGATGACCTCGCTGGCCCCGTCCCCGCTGTGGGTGGCGCTGGTGCAGACCGCCTCCACGCTGCCGGTGTTCCTGCTCGGGCTGCCGAGCGGCGCGCTGGCCGACACGGTGGACCGGCGCCGCTATTTCATGGCCACGCAGTTCTGGGTGGCCGGCGTGGCCACCATCCTGTGCGCCGTCATCCTGCTGGACGCCATGACCGCGCCGCTGCTGCTGGCGCTGACCTTCGCCAACGGCGTCGGGCTGGCGATGCGCTGGCCGGTGTTCTCCGCCATCATTCCCGAGGTAGTCAGCCGGCCGCTGCTGCCGCAGGCGCTCGCCCTGAACGGCATCGCGATGAATGCCTCGCGCATCATCGGCCCGCTGGTGGCGGGCGCGCTGATCGCCAGCGTGGGCAGCGCCTACGTGTTCGTGCTGAACGCGGTGCTGTCGATCGTCGCCGGGCTGACCATCATGCGCTGGCGGCGCGAGCACAAGGAAAGCCCGCTGGGCCGCGAGCCGCTCGCCAACGCCATGCGGGTCGGCATCCAGTACGTCTGGCAGTCCAGCCGCCTGCGCTCGGTGCTGCTGCGCATCGCGCTGTTCTTCCTGCATTCCACCGCGCTGCTGGCGCTGCTGCCGCTGGTGGCGCGCGCCATGCCCGGCGGGCAGGCGGGCACCTTCACCGTGCTGCTGGCTTCGATGGGCGTGGGCGCGATCATCGCGGCCCTGCTGATGCCGCGCATCCGCGCCTGGCTGCCGCTGCTGCCGCGGGTGCTGGTGGGTACCGCGGTGCAGTCGGTCGGCGCCCTGGTGGTGGCTTACGCGCCCAGCGTCTGGATCGCGGTGCCGGCGATGATCTTCGTCGGCGTCGCCTGGATCACCGTCGCGAACTCGCTCACCGTGGCCGCGCAGATGGCCCTGCCCGACTGGGTGCGGGCGCGCGGGATGTCGATCTACCAGATGGCGCTGATGGGATCGACCGCGCTGGGCGCGGCGCTGTGGGGGCAGATCGCCACCTGGTCGTCGGTCTCCACCGCGCTGGCGATCTCGGCGGCCACCAGCGTGCTGGCGATGTGGATCGCGCAGCGCAAGCTGCTGGACCGCGGCACCGAGGAAGACCTGACGCCGTCGCGCGTGATCAAGGTGCCGGAGATGGACGAGCCGCCGCGGCCCGGCCGCATCCAGGTGCGCATCGAATACAGCATCGACCCCCGGCGCGAGACGGAATTCCTGGCCTTGATGCAGGAGAGCCGGCGCAGCCGGCTGCGGCAGGGGGCGCTGGACTGGCAGCTGCTGCACGACCTGAACCACCCCGAGCGCTACGTCGAGCAGATCATCGACCCGTCGTGGACGGAGCACCTGCGCCGCTTCGACCGCATCACCGGCGCCGACGTGGCGCTTCGCGATCGCCGCCTGTCCTTCCATGTGGGCGAAGAGCCGCCGCTGGTGACGCGGTATCTCATCGAGCAGGAGTGAGGCCTGGCGGCGACCCATGAAATCCAAACAGCCGGACGCAAAGGACGCAAAGGATTCGCAAAGGACGCAAAAGAAAACCCAAGCAGGTTTTGGATGTCCTTTTGCGTCTTTTGCGTAACTTTTGCGCCCTTTGCGTCCGGGTGTTGGTATTCAGCCTCGATCGTCCCAGTTTACGATTCCGGATGCGCCCGCTCGTAATCCTCGACGAGCCGCTCCCAGATCGCCTCCAGCTCGTAGCTCACCGAGCGCGCGAGGCCATCGAGATCCGGGAACAGCGTGGCGTAGGTGACGTTCATTCGGTACAGCGCCCGCATCGCTTCCTCGCGCATCGACAGCGGCAGCACGAACTTGGTCAGCAGGCCCTCGGAGCCGCCATAACCGTCCAGGATCACGTCCAGCGGCTGGTCCAGCACCCCCGGCACCACGAACAGGCCGGACTGCGCCACCAGCCGGCTGTCCATCTCCGACGGTTCGCCGTACCAGAGCACCGGCAGCTTGTTGCCGGCGAAGTAGCGCTCGAAATTCCCGGCGACGCGGGGATCGATGACCGAGCGCGTCAGCGACGGGTCGAAGTCCGGCGGCCGGCTCCACAGCGCCGGCGTGTTCAGCGCGAACACCGCGACGTCGCGGGTGGCGCTTTCCAGCGCGAAGAAGGCGGCCACGAAGGGCGACTTGGTGAAGTCGAGCAGGCGCGTGGCCGCGCCGTGATGCTGCATCAGCGCCAGGCAGCGCAGGTCGTCCTCCAGCGCGGTGCGGTCGTGCAGGTAGATGTGCGCCTTGCGGCGGAACACCCGCATCGCCCGCGCCTCGCGCAGCGGCCACAGCCGCGGCTCGGGGCTGAACTGCAGCAGCCGCCGCGTGAGCGAGGGCACCAGCGGCCACTGCGCGGACACGTGGCCGCGAAAGGCCCAGCCTTCCATCGCATCGGCATGGGCGACGAATTCGGCCCAGCGCTCCAGGCGGATGGTCTGCAAGGTCAGCCCTTCTTCGCGCCGAGGCGCGATTCCTTGCCTTCGACGAGGCGGCGGATGTTCTCGCGGTGCCGCCACGCCAGCAAGCCGGCCATGACGAACAGCGCGAAGGCGACCGGCTTTTCCGCGTACCACTGGAACCGGTTGCCCAGCAGGTAGTACACCGGCGCGAACATCGCCGCGACCAGCGAGGCCAGCGAGGAATAGCGGAAGAAGGAAGCGATGATGATCCAGGTGAGGCCGGTGGCGATGCCGAGCACCCAGTGGATGCCGAACACCACGCCGATGAAGGTGGCCACGCCCTTGCCGCCCTGGAAGCGGAAGAACACCGGATAGAGGTGCCCGAGGAAGGCGGCCAGCCCCACCATCGCGACGGTGCCGTCGCCCAGGCCATAGCGCTGGCCATAGGCCCGCACCAGCACCACCGGCACGAAGCCCTTCAGTCCATCGAGCAGCAGGGTGACCACCGCCGCGGCCTTGTTGCCCGAGCGCAGCACGTTGGTGGCGCCCGGGTTCTTGCTGCCGAAGGTGCGCGGGTCCGACAGGCCCATCACCTTGCTCACGATCACGGCGAAGGCCAGCGACCCCAGCAAGTACGCGGCGAGCACGGCGGCTGCGGGATAGATGGCTTCCATGCGGGGTCTCCTCTCCTGTCTTTATGGCGGCTATTCTGCCAGCGCGCACTGCACCGGCTTCGCGCCGAGCAGTTGCACCACCACCTTCGGATCGATGCCCACCAGGTAGCCGCGCCGGCCGCCGTTCAGCACGATGCGCGGCAGCGCCAGGATGCTCTCCTCCACGTACACCGGCATCTCCTTGCGGGTGGCGAAAGGCGAGGTGCCGCCCACCAGGTAGCCGCTGTGGCGGTTGGCCACTTCGGGCTTGCAGGGCTGGACGGACTTGGCGCCGATCTGCCGCGCGAGGTTCTTGGTGGACACCGTCCGGTTGCCGTGCATCAGCACCAGCAGCGGCCGCCCCTTCTCGTCCTCCATCACCAGCGTCTTGACCACGGTGAACGGGTCGAGCCCCAGCACCTCGGCGCTGTGCTGCGCGCCTCCGTGCTCGAGGTATTCGTACGGATGCTCGGTGAACGGGACGCCGTTGGCCTTGAGCATGGCCGTGGCCGGCGTCTCGCTGACGTGTTCCTTCTTCGCCATCTTGGGTGCATCGATTCTCGTAGGCTGGCGGTGAGCGCAGCGAACCCCAGCTCTTATGCCGCCGGGTCGCGCATCTCCCACCGGATCTTGTCGATCGCCGCCAGCAGCTCCGGCGACAGCGTCGTGCCCAGCGCCTCCACGTTCTCTTCCAGCTGCTGGAGCGAGGTCACGCCGATGATCGTGCTGGCCACGCGCCAGTTGGTGTAGCACCAGGCCAGCGCCAGGCGCGTCGGGGTCAGCCCATGTTCGCGCGCCAGCGCGTTGTAGCGGCGGGCGGCGGCGAGCGCCTCGGGCCGGCCCCAGCGGCCGCCGCGCACCGTCTCGAACTTCGCGATGCGCGCCTGCTGCGGCGCCTGCGCGCCCTCGAAGCCGCTCTCGTCGTACTTGCCCGTCAGCAGGCCGAAGCCGAGCGGCGAATACGCCAGCAGCGACACGCCCAGGCGATGCATCGTCTCGTCCAGCCCGTTGTCGACGCCGCGGCTGACCAGGCAGTACGGGTTCTGCACGGTGGCGATCCGCGGCAGCTCGTACTGCTCCGCGAGGCGGACGAATTCGTGCACGCCATAAGGCGACTCGTTGGACACGCCGATGAACCGCACCTTGCCCTGGCGCACCAGCTTGTTCATGGCCTGCAGCTGGTCGTGGATCGAGGTCTGGGTGCGCTCCTTCGACGGGTCGTAGTAGATCGCGCCGAAGGTGGGCACGTTGCGCTCGGGCCAGTGGATCTGGTACAGGTCGATCACGTCGGTCTGCAGCCGGCGCAGCGACCCTTCGCAGGAGGCGACGATGTCGTCGCCCGTCATGCCGTTGCCTTCGCGCACCCAGGCCATGCCGCGCGAAGGGCCCGCCACCTTGGTGGCCAGCACGAACTTCTGGCGCGCGTCGGGCCGGGCCGCCATCCAGCGGCCCATGATGGCCTCGGTGGCGCCGAACGTTTCCTTGCGGGTGGGCACCGAATACATCTCGGCGGTGTCCATGAAGTTGATGCCCAGGTCGAGCGCCCGGTCCAGGATGGCGTGGGCATCCGGTTCGGCGACCTGCTCGCCGAAGGTCATGGTGCCCAAGCAGATGGGGGTGACGCGCAGGTCGCTCTGGCCGAGCTGGATGGTTTGCATGGCGTTACAGCGGTGTCGTGATGGGGAAGCCGTCGAGCATAGTACGAAGCATGCCCGAGGGTCCATCGATCGTCATCCTGAAGGAAGAGGCCTCCCGGTTCCTCGGCAAGACCATCCTGCGCGTGGGCGGCAACACCACGATCGAGAAGGAGCGCCTGCAGGACCAGCGCATCGAGTCGCTGCGCAGCTTCGGCAAGCAGTTCCTGGTGGAGCTGCCGGACTTCAGCCTGCGGGTGCACTTCATGCTGTTCGGCAGCTACCGCATCAACGACGAGAAGAGCTGGGCGGAGCCGCGGCTGTCGCTCGGCTTCGACGACGGCGTGCTCAACCTCTATGCCTGCTCGGTGCGCTTCATCGAGGAGCCGCTGGACCTGGTGTACGACTGGTGGGCGGACGTGATGTCCGAGCACTGGGACCCCAAGCTGGCCCTCAGGCGCCTGCGCGCGCAGCCCGGCACCCTGGTGTGCGACGCCCTGCTGGACCAGGACCTGTTCGCCGGGGTGGGCAACATCATCAAGAACGAGGTGCTGTTCCGCATCCGGGTGCATCCGCTGTCGACCGTCGGCGGGCTGCCGGCGAGGAAGCTGCGCGAACTGGTGGACGAAGCGCGCCACTACAGCTTCCAGTTCTACGAGTGGAAAAAGCAGTACGTGCTGAAGAAGCACTGGCTGGCGCATACGAAGCGGACTTGCCCGCGCTGCGACATCCCGCTGTCGAAGGCCCATCTCGGGCGCACCCACCGCCGCAGCTTCTTCTGCGACAACTGCCAGGTGCGTTACTAGTTCGAGCCCATCGTCGCGGTGCCGGCGTCGCCGGACGCGGTGCCCGGGGGCAATGCGATCTCGACGGGCTCCGGGCGCTGGGCGCGGCGCGGGGGCGCATCGTCCCGTTCCACCGGCGCCGTGCGCACGACAGGCTCCGCGCGGACCGCGGGACGCGGTGCTGCGGCGGCCGCGCTCAGCTCCTGCCGGCGCTCGGCGTACCAGTTGCGCAGGCATTCGCGGTCGCGGCAGGTGTCCTCGCGCTGCTGCCATTCGGCGTCGCTGTTGCGCTGGAAGGCGCGCCGGTCGGGCGCCGCCTCCTTGGCGCGCTGGTGCAGGCGGCCGAGGTCACGGTCCATGCGGGCCAGCTCCTCGTCGCCGCAGATCAGCTTCTCGGTCGTCGAACGCGCCTTGGCGCAATCGAACGAAGGCGACGTGGTGCGCCGAGGTGCGGGAGCCGGTGCGGGCAGCGCAGCGACTTGCTCCCTGGCATTCTGCAACGCCCGCTCCGCTTGCACCTTGGCAGCTTGATCCCTTGCAGCGAGGGCCTTCTCGGCCTGCGCCTTCTCGGCTTGGGCTCTTGCTGCCTGCACTCGCTCGGCTTGCGCCCTGGCCGCCAGTGCCCTCTCGGCTTGTGCCTTCTCGGCCTGTGCCGCTCGCTCAGCCTGCGCCACCCTTTCAGCTTGCACCGCCCGCTCGGCCTGGGCCACGCGCTCGGCTTGCGCTGTCCGCTCGGCCTCGGCCACCCTCTCGACTTGCGCTGCTCGCTCAGCCTGGGCCACCCTCTCGACTTGCGCTGCTCGCTCAGCCTGGGCCACCCTCTCGGCTTGCGCTGCTCGCTCCGCCTGTGCCGCTCGTTCCGCCTGTGCCTTTTGCGCCGCAGCTTTCGCCAGGTCTTCCGCCGCGGGTGTCGCAGGAAGCGGAGCCGGGACGGCGACCGGCGCAGCCGGCTTCGCCCGTGCGACCGCCGACTCTGGCAGCGGCGGCAGCACGCCCGTGACCTGCTGCACGGTGATCAGGCCTTCCCGGGCGAACTTGGTCCGCTCGTGCGATGCGCCATGGCGCGCCTCGTAGATCTGCAGGCTGGCGCTGTAGAGCCGGTTGGCGCGCTCGTACAGCTCCTTGGGCCGGGCCGCGCCGAAAGCCGCCGCATTGGCGTAGTGGCGCGCCAGCTGGTATTGCGCATCCGCCGCGGGCAGCCCGCCGGCGTTGGCCGCCTGCGCCGTGCGGCACGCATTGAGGAACAGGATTTCGGCATCGCGCGGACGTTCGCCGGCCGCGGCTTCCTTGCCCTTGAGCAGCAGCGCTGAAATGTCGCTGGCTCCGCCCGCTGCCTTCTGCAGCGACTCCTTGCCGTCGCCGTCCGGTCCCTTGGCGAGCAAGGGCGCCAGCTCGGTGCAACGCGGCCCCGGGCCCCCGGCCACCACCGGTGCCGCGCCGGCCTTGGCCGCGCCCGGTGCGCCCATGGCACTCGTGGGCGATGCACTGGCCGGCGCCTTCTCATCGTTCAAGCTCAACACCCCGGCCACGCCGGCGGCAACGCCCAGCGCCAGCCCGGCCGCGAACAGGGTTCCGGTTTTCCAATTCATCGCCATGGCCGCAACAGTAGCGGGCCCGGGACAGCCGCGAGGCGGGACAGCAGGGATTCGCGCGGACAGCCGCTTCCTACGCGCCGGGCCTGGCGCGGGCCCTTTCTTCCTCCTGCAGGCGCAGCACGCGCCGCTGCACCTTGCCCGTGGTGGTCATCGGCAGCGCCTCGATGAACTCGATCTCCTTGGGATATTCATAGGGCGCCAGCTTGCCCCGCACGTGCAGTTGCAGCTCCGCCACCAGGTCCGCGTCGAAGCTCGTCCGGTCACGGCTGGTGATGGCACGCGCTTCCACCACCTGCGGCGACAGCACCACGTAGGCCTTCACCAGCGCGCCGCGCTCCGCGTCCGGCTTCGGCACCACCGCCGCGTTGATCACCGCCGGGTGCTTGACCAGGCAGTTCTCTATCTCGCTGGGGCCGATGCGGTAGCCCGCCGCCTTGAAGACGTCGTCGGCGCGCCCCTGGTACCAGAGGTAGCCGTCGGCGTCGCGGGTGGCGAGGTCGCCGGTGCGGCACCAGTCGTCGGTGAACTTGCGCTGCGTGGCGGCCGGGTTCTTCCAGTAGCCCAGGAAGAAGATCGGGTCGGGGTCGCCATGGACATCGAAGCGGTTCACCGCCACGTCGCCGGGCACGCCGGGCGCGCACTCCCTGCCTTCGTCGTCGATCACCGCCACGCGGTGGCCGGGATAGGGCCGGCCCATGCTGCCGGCGCGGGCCGGCCAGCCGAGGCCGCCGCCGGTGGCGCCGTTCATGGAGCAGTTGCCCACCACGTAATTGATCTCGGTCTGGCCGAACATCTCGTTGACGATCACTCCGAGCTGGTCGCGGCAATAGGCGAACACCGCATCGCCCACCGCCTCGCCCGCGCTCATGATCGCCTCCAGCTTCAGCCGGTAGTGCTCGCGCGGCTTCGGGAAGGCCTTCATCATGGCCTTCAGCGCGGTCGGGAACAGGAAGGTGTGGGTGACGCCGTGCTCCTGCATCAGGGCAAAGGCGAGGTCGGGACCGAAGCGGCCGTTGAAAGCGACGATGGGGCGGCCGAAATAGAGGCTGGGCAGGAGTGCATCCATCAATCCCCCGGTCCACGCCCAGTCGGCGGGTGACCAGAAGATCGCCTCGCTCTCCCGACCGGAACCGAAACCGAACCAGTTCTGGCTGCACACGAACCCCGGCAGGTTGCCGACCAGCGCGCGATGCGGGATCAGCGCGCCCTTGGGCGGGCCGGTGGTGCCGCTGGTGTAGATCAGCACCGCGCCGTCGTCGGCGTGCGTGGCCACGGGCGTGAACGAGGTTTCGAGCGCGGCGCGCTGCGCCTCCCAGCCCAGGTCCGCCCGCGCCGCGGCGGCGCCGACGCCGACCACCGTGCGCAGCAAGGGGCACTGCGCACGCACCTGCGACAGGTTGGCGATGGAGCTTTCGTCGCAGACCGCCACCACCGCCTCGCTGTCCTGCAGCCGGTACTCCAGCGCCTCGGGCCCGAACAGCATCGACAGCGGCATGGCCACCGCGCCGAGCTGGAAGACGGCCATGTAGGCGATGGCGGTCTCGAAGCGCTGCGGCATCACGATGGCCACCCGGTCGCCCCGCTGCACGCCCAGGCCCGCCAGCAGGTTGCTCATGGCATCGGCTTCGCGCTGCAGCTGGGCGAAGCTCAGGGTCGCCCCACCGGCCGCATGGGCGCGGATGGCGACGCGGTCTTCCGCATCGGGCGCCGACGCCCAGCGCGCGCAGCAGGCCTGCGCGATGTTGAAGTCCTCCGGCACCCGCCAGCCGAAGCCCCGGTGCATGGCTTCCCAGTTGTCCCTGCCTTGACTGCCGGCCATGGTCGCCTCTCCTATGATCGGCCGAATGTACCAACCGAAGAGAGTCTCCCGCAGCGAGTTTGTCCCGATCCGGAACCTGCGCTACCACGTGCGCATCTGGGGCGAGCCGGCGCCGGGCAAGCCGCCGCTGGTGATGGTGCATGGCTGGATGGACGTGGCGGCCTCCTGGCAATTCGTCGTCGACGCCTTCGCGCAGGACCGCTACGTCATCGCTCCCGACTGGCGCGGCTACGGACTCACGCAGAGCCCTGCCACCGACAACTACTGGTTCCCCGACTACCTGGCGGACCTCGACTTCCTGCTGGATCACTACGCGCAGGACACGCCGGTGGACCTGGTGGGCCACAGCATGGGCGGCAACATCGCGGTGCTCTATGCCGGCGCGCGGCCGGGGCGCATCCGCAAGCTCGTCAACCTCGAAGGTTTCGGCATGCCGGCCACCAAGCCCTCGCAGGCGCCGGGCCGCTACGCCAAGTGGATCGACGAGCTCAAGTCCTTCCACCGCGGCGAGAAGGACCTGAAGTCGTACGACAGCATCGACGGCGTCGCCCGCCGCCTCATGCGGACCAACCGCCGCCTGACCCAGGACAAGGCCGACTGGCTGGCGCAGCACTGGGCGCGAGAGGAGGCGGACGGCCGCTGGCACATCCTGGGCCACCCGGCCCACAAGATCATCAACGCCAACCTCTTCCGCGTGGACGAAGTGCTGGAGATCTACAAGGCCATCACCGCGCCGCTGCTGGCCGTCGAAGCCAGCGACGACAGCCTGGGGCAGTGGTGGCAGGGGCGCTACACCCTGGCGGAGTACCACGAACGTTTGAAGTCCGTGTCCGACATGCGGCTGGGCCACATCGCGGATGCGGGGCACATGCTGCACCACGACCAGCCGGCGGCGCTGGCCCTGCTCATCGAGGACTTCATCGGCGCCTAGGGGGTCATCCGGAGGCGGAGCCGCCTCGGCAGGCGCCCGTTTCGTGAATTTTTAGGGCTGAGGCGCACTTTGCAACACTTGTAGGTAACACCACTTGCCGTAGGAGAACGCCTACCCCATAGTCGGACGAATTCGATGAGGGGTTACTCATGTGGAAGTCGGGTTTGACCGCCTTTCTGGCGGCCGCTGCGATCGGTCCGGCCTTCGCCCAGGCGGATGAGTTCGAGCAAGGCATGGGGACGATGTGGGAAGTGCTCTGGCACCAGAGCGGCACGCCCACCCGGCTGGTCCGCTGGGAACAGGACATCAAGGTCCGCGTCTTCGGCGTGAACCTCGCCACCCACAAGCAGCACACCCTGCAGGCCATCCGTGACGTCGCCACCGAGGCCGGCGTCAATGTCGTCGACGTCAGCGACCGGCCCGACGCGGCCCAGGTGGCCAACGTCAGCATCGAGATCACGCCCGACCACATGCTGGAGGAAAACCAGCCCTGCGTGACCTACCTGAACTTCCAGACCGAGACGCGCATCGACTCCGCCGCCATGCAGATGCGCAACAAGGACGCCTTCCGCTGCGCGTACCACGAGGCGATGCACATCATGGGCGTGCGCGGCCACCCGGCCGGCAAGACCGTGCTGTCCTATTTCCCGACCAAGGTCGACGGCCTGTTCCCGCTGGACAAGGCGATGCTGCGGGCCTGGTACTCGCCGAAGATGCGCGGCGGCATGACGCCCTTCGAAGTGCTGCCGGTGCTGGCCGACGAGCTGGTGGCCAGCATGCCCGACCGCGAGAAGGCCAACGCCGGCCGGGACCGCTTCTTCAGCCGCACCATCGAACAGATGCAGGCCTTCGCCGACGGCAAGGGCGACGTGCCGATGATCGTCAAGCGCTCCGGCAAGTCCACCGAAGAGGGCATCCGCTTCGGGCGCATGGAGATGAGCTACTTCCTCGGGATCGCCTACCTCGAAGGCGCGACCGTGACGCAGGATCCGTCCCAGGCCGTGCGCTGGCTGCAGCGCGCCGCCAACCTGGGCAGCCGCACCGCGGCGGCCCGGCTGGGCGCCGCGACCGCGCGCTAAGCCGCTACTGTCGCGTTGACGCGGGCCCACGGGCCCGCCACCGGATCGTGGCCGGAGGCCCACGGTCCAGCCATTTCCCGGCACACTTGCCGGTTGCCCGTTTTTCGGCGCCGGCCCATGCAATCTCCCCAGACCGCCCACGACCCGTCCGTCACCTTCCGCCGCACCCTCACGCGCAACCTGGCCCTGCCCCTGGTCCTGGGCCTGGTGACGGCAACCTGCTTCATCGGCCTGCTGGCCTACTTGGCCAACGCCGTCGGCGGGGTGCAGCGCTCCGACGAGGTGCTGTCGCGGGCCTCCGCGGCCCAGCGCGCCGACCTGGACATGGAGTCCGGGGTGCGCGGCTTCCTGCTGAACGGGGACGAGCGCTTCCTCCAGCAGCTCGAAACCGCCCGGCGGCGCCGCGACAGCGAGATGCAGCAGTTGAAGGTGGACATGGCGGAGCGGCCGGAGCAGCGCGAGCGGCTCGACCGCATCCAGGGACTGCAGACCGCGTGGGACGACTACGCCCGGGACCGCATCGACTCCAAGCGCAAGGACCCCACGGCCCAGGTCAATGCCACCCAGGGCCGGGAGCTCAAGGAGCAGGTCCGCGAACAGTTCGACGAGTTCTTCATGGTGGAGCGGCGCGCCCGCGCCGATCGCCTCGAAGCCGTCAACCGCAACACGGTGATCACGGCTTCCGGTTTCGTGCTGTTCATGCTGGGCACCGGCGGCCTGCTGGCCTGGCGCGGCCGCCGGGACCTGCTCGGCCTGTCCGAAACCTTCGAGACGGCGCTGGCCGAGCAGACGCGGCAGGCGGAGGTGCTGCAGGCCCAGGCCTGGCTGCGCGAAGGCCAGTCGCTGTTGTCCGAGCGGCTCGGCAAGGAGCAGGACCTGGCCGGCGTCGGCCACGCGGCGCTGGAGTTCCTGTCCCAGTACCTCGGCATCGCGGTCGGGGCACTGTATGTCGCGGAGCCCCCGGGGTTCGTGCGCGCCGCCACCTGGGGCTGGTCGCCCTCCTCCGGCGGCGCGGGCGAGCGGCTTCCGCAGGACCGCACCCTGGTGGCCGAAAGCGCGGCCCAGCGCAAGCAGATCGCGCTGGACGCGGTGCCGGCCGGCTACCTGAAGGTCAGCTCCGCGCTGGGTGAAGGAACCGCGCCCTCGGTGCTGATCTCGCCCGTGGAGCACGAACGCAGGCTGGCGGGGGTGCTGGAGGTCGGCTTGCTGCGCCCCCTGCAGCCGCGCGATGGCGAACTGCTCGCGTACGTGAGCGCCATCCTCGGCGCGGCGATCGAAGCGGCGCGCTACCGCAAGCGGCTGCAGGACGTGCTGGAAGAGACCCAGCAGCTCAACGAGGAACTGCAGGTGCAGCAGGAAGAACTGCGCACGGCCAACGAGGAGCTCGAGGAGCAGTCCCGCGCGCTGAAGGAATCGCAGGCGCACCTGGAGAGCCAGCAGGCGGAGCTGGAACAGACCAACGTGCAGCTCGGCGAGCAGGCCGACCGGCTGGAGGCGCAGCGCGACCAGCTGCGCGAGGCGCAGGCGGCGCTGGAGGAGCGCGCGCAGGACCTGCAGCGCGCCAGCCGCTACAAGTCCGAATTCCTGGCGAACATGTCGCACGAACTGCGCACCCCGCTGAACAGCTCGCTAATCCTGGCCCGGCTGCTCGCGGACAACCCGCAGGGCAACCTGAACGAGGAGCAGGTCAAGTTCGCCGAGAGCATCCACAACGCCGGCAACGACCTGCTCACGCTGATCAACGACATCCTCGACATCGCCAAGGTGGAGGCGGGCAAGCTGGAAATGCGGCCGGAGACGGCGCCGCTCGCGTCCGTCGCGCAGGGGCTGCAGTCGATGTTCGAGCCGCTGGCGCAGCGCAAGGGGCTGCAACTGCGGGTGGACCTGGCCGGGGACCTGCCACCCTCCATCTACACCGACCGGCACCGCCTGGACCAGGTGCTGCGCAACCTGCTGGCCAACGCCATCAAGTTCACCGAGCGCGGCAGCGTGGTGCTGCGCGTGGCGCGCGAGGGCGCGGACCGCATCGCCTTCGAGGTGCGCGACAGCGGCATCGGCATCCCGGCGTCGCAGCACGAACTGATCTTCGAGGCCTTCCGCCAGGCCGACGGCACCAGCAGCCGCAAGTACGGCGGCACGGGCCTGGGGCTGTCGATCTCGCGCGACCTGGCCCGCCTGCTGGGCGGCGACATCGCGCTGGACAGCACGCCCGGCCAGGGCAGCACGTTCACCGTGGTCCTGCCGCTGGAATACAAGGCCGCGCTGGCGCAGGAGCCGGTGGCCATGACGCCGCCGGATGCGACACCGCCGCCGCCGTCACGCGGCAGCAGCAGCAGCAGCAGCAGCAGCAGCGCGCAGCCGGCGCAGCCCGCACCGGCGTCCTCGGCCCAGGCCCCGGCCCCGGCCCGGCCTCCCGCCTTCGCCGACGACCGCGACGTTCCCGACGCCACCCGCCGCACCGTGCTGGTGGTGGAGGACGACACCCGCTTCGCGTCGATCCTGTTCGACCTGGCGCACGAGCTGGGCTACCGCTGCCTGGTGGCGCACGACGCGCGCGAGGCGACCGAACTGGTGGTGCAGCAACTGCCCGACGCGGTGCTGCTGGACATCCTGCTGCCCGACGAGACGGGCCTCGCCGTGCTGGAGAAGCTCAAGGCCGATCCGCGCACGCGGCACGTTCCGGTGCACATCCTCTCCGGCGAGGACCGGGTGGAGCCGGCGCTGCAGCTCGGCGCCATCGGCTACGCGCGGAAGCCCGCCACGCGCGAGCAGCTGCAGGAAGTGTTCGCCCGGCTGGAGAACAAGCTGAGCCAGAAGGTCAAGCGCGTGCTGCTGGTGGAGGACGACCCGCGGCAGCAGGAGAGCGTGAAGGCGCTCATCGGCGACGGCGACGTCGAGATCGTCGCGGTGTCCCATGGCGACCAGGCGCTGCGCGCGCTGAACGACTCCGTCTTCGACTGCATGGTGATCGACCTGAAGCTGCCGGACATGAGCGGCCAGCAGCTGCTGGAGCGCATGGCCGCCGGCGAGAGCAAGTCCTTTCCGCCGGTGATCGTCTACACCGGCCGCAACCTCACGCGCGACGAAGAGGCGGAGCTGATGCGCTACTCGCGCTCGATCATCATCAAGGGGGCCCGCTCGCCCGAGCGGCTGCTCGACGAGGTGACGCTGTTCCTGCACAAGGTGGAAACGCAGCTGTCGACGGAGCGGCAGAAGATGCTGCGCACCGCGCGCAGCCGCGACAAGGCCTTCGAGGGCCGCACCATCCTGGTGGTGGACGACGACATGCGCAACATCTTCGCCCTGACCAGCGCGCTGGAGCACAAGGGCGCCGCCGTGCAGGTGGCGCGCAACGGCGTGGAGGCGCTGCGCAAGCTGGAGGAAGACCCGGACGGCGTCGACCTGGTGCTGATGGACATCATGATGCCGGAGATGGACGGCTTCACCGCCACCCGCGAGATCCGCAAGAACCCGCGCTGGGAGAAGCTGCCCGTGATCGCCATCACCGCCAAGGCGATGAAGGAGGACCAGGAGAAGTGCCTGGCCGCCGGCGCCAACGACTACCTGGCCAAGCCGATCGAACTGGAACGCCTGTTCTCGCTGCTGCGCGTGTGGATGCCGAAGGTCGAACGCATTGCCTGAGGACCACGTGACGCTGTCGGTCACCGATATCGAGATCCGGCTGCTGGTGCAGGCGGTGTACCTGCGCTACGGCCACGACTTCCGCGACTACGCGCAGGCCTCGCTCAAGCGCCGCATGTTCCAGGCGCGGCAGCGCATGGGCGCGCCCTCCATCTCGGCGCTGCAGGAGCGCGTGCTGCACGACCCGCAGGAATTCGCCCAACTGCTGCAGTACCTGACGGTGCCGGTCAGCGAGATGTTCCGCGACCCCGGCTACTTCCTGGCGCTGCGCCGCCACGTGCTGCCGGTGCTGCGGACTTATGCGTCGCTGAAGATCTGGGTGGCCGGCTGCAGCACGGGCGAGGAGCCCTATTCGCTGGCGATCCTGCTGCACGAGGAGGGGCTGCTGGAACGCACCATCCTCTACGCCACCGACATCAACCACGCTTCCCTGGAGAAAGCCAAGCAGGGGATCTTCACGCTGGACGCCATGCAGGGCTTCACGCGCAACTACCAGGCCTCCGGCGGCCAGCGCAGCTTCAGCGACTACTACACCGCCGCCTATGGCGGCGCCGTGCTCGACAAGCGCCTGCGCGACGCCATCACCTTCGCCGACCACAGCCTGGCGACCGACGCCGTCTTTTCGGAAACGCAGTTCGTGTCGTGCCGCAACGTGCTGATCTACTTCAACCGCAACCTGCAGGACCGCGCGCTCGGCCTGTTCCACGAGTCGCTGACGCATCGCGGCTTCCTCGGCCTGGGGTCCAAGGAGACGCTGGACTTCTCGGCCTATGCGGACCGCTTCGAGCCGGTCAGCCGCCCGGACCGCCTGTACCGCCGCAAGCCGGAGGCCGCGTGAAACGGAAGGTCCCCCCGGGCTTCACCTTCGAGGCCGACGCCGTGGCCATCGGCGCGTCGGCGGGCGGCATCGACGCCCTGTTCACGCTGCTGAAGGACCTGCAGCCGCCCGTGCGCGCTGCGCTGGTGCTGGTGCTGCACCTGCCCGAGCAGCACGAAAGCCGGCTGGCGCAGGTGTTCGGCCACCGCACCGGGCTGCCGGTGGAGGAGGCGCGGCCGCATGCGCCGGTGGAGCCCGGCAGGGTCTACTTCGCCCCGCCGGGCTACCACCTGCTGGTGGAGGACGACCGCACGTTTTCGCTCAGCTGCGACCCGCCGGTGCTGTTCTCGCGGCCGTCGATCGACGTGCTGCTGGAGTCCTGCGCCGAGGCCTACGGCAACCGCCTGCTCGGCGTGGTGCTCACCGGCGCCAACGAGGACGGCGCGCGCGGCCTGGCGGCCGTCAAGGCCTGCGGCGGCCTGACGGCCGTGCAGGACCCGGACGAGGCCGCGCACACCGTGATGCCCGAGGCGGCCATCCGCCTGGCCGAGCCCGATTTCGTCCTGCCCCTGTCAGGATTACGCAGCCTGCTGCACACTGTGGTCCGACGATGAGTTCCGAACCCTTGGCCGTCAACGTCCTGCTGGTCGACGACCTGCAGGAAAACCTGCTGGCGCTGGAAGCCCTGATCCGCCAGCCGGGCCGCCGCATCTACACGGCGCGCTCCGGCGACGAGGCCCTGTCGCTGATGCTGGAGCATTCCTTCGCGCTGGCCATCCTGGACGTGCAGATGCCGTCCATGAACGGCTTCGAGCTGGCCGAGCTGATGCGCGGCACGGAGCGCACGCGCACCATCCCCATCGTGTTCGTCAGCGCCGCGGGGCGCGAGCTGAACTACGCCTTCCAGGGCTACGAGTCGGGCGCGGTCGATTTCCTCTACAAGCCGCTCGACCCGCATGCGGTGCGCAGCAAGGTCAACGTGTTCGTCGACCTGGCCCGGCAGCGGCAGGAACTGCAGGCGGCCCAGCTGGAACTGCAGCGCGCCGTGAACATGCGCGACGACTTCATGTCGCTCATCGCCCACGAGCTGCGCAATCCGCTGAACTCGGTGTACCTGCAGGCGCAGCTGCGCCGCAAGATGCTGGCCGGCGCCAAGCCGCCGGATCCGCAGGCGATGCTGAAGATGGTGGAGCGCGACGAGCGCCAGATCCGCAGCATGGTGCGCCTGCTCGACGACATGCTGGACGTCTCGCGGGCCCGCACCGGCAACCTTGCCATCGTGCCCGCGCCGTTCGACCTCGCCGCATCGGCGCGCGCGGTGGTGGAGGCGATCCAGGCGCAGGCGGAAGGCTCCGGCGTGGCGCTCACCCTGTCGGCGCCGCAGGCGCTGCCGATGGTGGGCGATGAATTCCGCATCGAGCAGGTGATCACCAACCTGCTCACCAATGCCTTGCGCTACGGCCAGGGCAAACCGGTGGCGGTGACGGTCGGCACGCGCGACCACGAGGCCTTCGTGTCGGTGCGCGACCAGGGCATGGGCATCGCCCAGGCGGACCAGGAGCGCATCTTCGAGCAGTTCGAGCGCACCGAGGGCGTGACGCAGATCGCCGGGCTGGGGCTGGGCCTGTACATCGCCCGGCAGATCGTCCAGGCCCACCAGGGCCGGCTGGAGGTGCGCAGCGCCCCGGGCGACGGCGCGGAGTTCATTCTCTCCCTGCCCCTGCCGACCTAGGCATCGCGTGCGAAAATCGCAGGCTTTGAAGGACAAGAACATGGACGCGGAACGCATCAACCTCATCGGCACCACCCTCTCGGACCTGCAGGCGCGCACGCAGGA
>JAJTCN010000126.1 GCA_021323335.1 Ramlibacter sp. | reverse complement strand
CCGCAGATGTTCCGCCTGGGCATGTTGCGGCAGGCGCTGGAAGGCGCGGGCGAGGGCATCACCGACGAATCCAGCGCCATCGAGGCCATGGGCCTGAAGCCGCTGCTGGTGGAAGCCGGCGGCCAGAACTTCAAGGTCACCTACCCGGAAGACTTTGCCATGGCGGAGGCCGTCCTGCGCGGCCGCCGCTGAAGCGATGGACTTGCGCGTCGGCGAAGGCTGGGATACGCATGCGCTGGTGCCGGGCCGCCGGCTGGTGCTGGGCGGCGTGGAAATTCCGTTCGAGCGCGGGCTGCTCGGGCACTCCGATGCGGATGCCTTGCTGCATGCGATCACCGATGCCTTGTTCGGCGCCGCCGGGCTGGGCGACATCGGGCGGCATTTTCCCGACACGGACGAGCGCTTTCGCGGCGCGGATTCCGTTGCCTTGCTGAAGGAAGCCGCGGCGCGCGTGCGCGCGCAGGGCTGGTCGATCGGCAACGTAGACAGCACCGTGGTCGCCCAGGCGCCCAAGTTGGCGCCGCACATCGAGTCGATGCGGGCGCGCATTGCGCAGGCGCTGGAGATTGCTCCGTCCCAGGTCAACGTCAAGGCGAAGACGGCGGAGCGGCTCGGGCCCGTGGGGATGGGGCAGAGCATCGAGGCGAGGGCGGTGGTGCTGCTGGTGAAACAGTGATCCTCGTCGGGAGGCGTCACCCCGCCCACTTCCTCGTCATCCCCGCGAAGGCGGGGATCCAGGGCTCCCTCTCTTGCGCTCTTCGTAGCGCGCTGCGTCACCCCAGGCAGTGCGCGGCGCCGGCCCGCGGTGCGCCGGTCGGCGGCTGCGCGCGCCGACTTCCCTGGGAGGCTGTTCCCGGCGCGCCCGCTCGACAACTCGTCTGGAGTTTGCAAGCAAACTCCAGACTCAGGCAGTCTCGCGAGCTAGAAGGTACGCGCGGCTCGATCCGCCCGCTGCGCGGGCTCTCGTAGCCGCGCTGCGCGCCGGGAACAGCCTCCCAGGCGCCAGCCCTGACTGCGGGCCGGCACCGCACACCGCCTGGGGCGACGGGCCGTGGCATTCACCCGAGACCCACTTCTGTCTGGGGCATGGGTGCGGGACTTGGCGTTTCGCAAGCGCTGATGACTGATCGCGGGGCCGGCTTTATCTCCCTCTCCTCTCTGGGGAGAGGGTTGGGGTGAGGGGCAGGCGCGCCACCACCCTCACCCCGGCCCTCTCCCGCAAGCGGGAGAGGGGGTTCAAACCCGATCCGGCAGCCAGTACTTCGTAGGCCGGGTTCGGCGACAAGCCGACCCCGGCGCCCGATCGTGTCTCCAGATCGCCGGGGTCCGCCTGCGGCGGAACCCGGCCTACCAATGGCTTCCTCCGTCATTCCCGCTGATCGAGTGCCGCGCACGCCCCTCACCCCAGCCCTCTCCCCAGAGGGGAGAGGGAGCTTTCCAGGAGCGCTGCAAGTGAAGAGCCACGATCCGTCGCGCGCACTGCCTGGGGTGACGTGGTGTGCCACCACCGCGCCCCCACCCCAACCCTCCCCCAGAGGGGGAGGGAGGAATTCCTTTGGAAGCCCTGGATCCCCGCCTTCGCGGGGATGACGGGGAGGGGCGGGGATGTCGGCTACTAAGCCGTCGCTTCGCGCGCCGCCGCGGCGCGGCGTTCGGCTTCCGCCGCGCCACCGCCCGGCACCGGGGGCATCTGGCGCGGACGCTGGAGCTTGATGTGGGCGGCCAGGCCGCCGGAGGTGGTGTTGGCCAGCGCGAAGATGCCGCCCATGCGCTGCACCGTCTTGTCGACGATGGCCAGGCCCAGGCCCGCGCCCGTGGCCGCGGTGCGGGCGGCATCGCCGCGGAAGAAGGGCTTGACCAGGTTGGGCAAGGCCTCGGGCGAGACGCCCATGCCGTGGTCCCGCACCTTCAGCAGCACCCATTCGTTGCGCGCGCGGGCCGCGATGTCCACGACCGCCACGCCCGTCTCCGGGGTCTTGCCGTAGCGCCGCGCGTTCTCCAGCAGGTTGCTGATCACGCGCGCCAGTTCCACCTCGTCGGCCAGCACCTGCACGTTCTTCGGCAGGTCCAGGTTCACCTTGATGTCGCCGTGGTCCTCGATGGCGTACATGCACGCCTCGATCACGTCGTTCAGCACCACCGGCTTGAGCTCGGCATGGTCCGGCCGCGCGTAGTCGAGGAACTTGTCGATGATGGCGTCGAGCTGGTCGATGTCCGCCGCCATGTGGTCGCGCGCATCGGCGTCCACCACGCTCATCTCGGTTTCCAGCCGCAGGCGCGCCAGCGGCGTGCGCAGGTCGTGCGAGATGCCGGCCAGCATGACCGCGCGGTCCTGCTCGATCTTGGCGAGCTGCTGCGCCATGCGGTTGAAGCCGATGTTCACCTCGCGGATCTCGGAGGTCACGGCCTTCTCGTCGAGCCGGCTGGCGTCGAAGTCGCCATCGCGCACCCGGCTGGCGGCAAAGGACAGTTGCTTGAGCGGCCGGTTGATCAGCCGCGCGATCACCGCCGCGCCCGCCAGGGACAGGGCCGCCGCCGTGATCAGCCAGACCAGCCAGGTCTTGCCGCCCACCTGCGAGAACTTGGTGCGGTCCAGCAGCATCCAGTAGTCGTCGCGGTCGATCTTGAAGCCGATCCACAAACCGTCTTCGCGGTTCACCGCGCTGGCCATCACGGCGCCGCTGCCCAGCCGGCTGGCCAGCTCGTCGACGATGCGCTGGTCGATGGCGCTGGCGTTGAGCGGCGTGTACTGGTCGACCGGTTCGCGCGGCAGGATGCGCACGCCCTCCTGGTCGGCCAGGGTCTTGATCAGGGAAACGCGGGCTATCGGGTCCGCGTGCACCAGCGCCGCGCGGCTCAAGTTCACCAGCGACGCGATCTGCTGCGCCGTCTGCACCGCGCGCGGTTCGAACTCCAGCTGGCGGAAGGTCTGCAGCCAGGCCACGATGGACCCGATCAGCAGCAGCGACAGCAGGAAGAAGGTGCGCCAGAACAGCGACAGCCCCAGCCGCGGCCGCATTTCCAGCGGCGCGGGGGCGGTCTCCAGCGGGGCGGGGCTGGTGGCTTCGAGCTGGGTGTTGACGCCGCGGATCATGACTGCGTCATTCTGTCACCCGCGGTGCGCTGCGTCCGTATCAACCCGCTCCATCCGGCACGAAGACGTAGCCCACGCCCCACACCGTCTGGATGTAGCGCGGCGACGCCGGGTCGGCCTCGATCAGCTTGCGCAGGCGCGAGACCTGCACGTCCAGGCTGCGGTCGAAGGGCTCGAATTCGCGGCCGCGGGCCAGCTGCGCCAGCTTTTCGCGCGACAGCGGCTGGCGCGGGTGCCGCACCAGCGCCTTGAGCATCGCGAATTCGCCGGTGGTCAGCGGCAGTTCCTCGCCGTTCTTGCGCAGCGTGCGGGCGCCGAGGTCGAAGGCGAAGGGGCCGAAGGACACCACCTCGTTGTCGGAGGAGGGCGCGCCCGGCGCTTCCTGGGCCGGCCGGCGGCGCAGCACCGCGTGCACGCGGGCCAGCAGCTCGCGCGGGTTGAAGGGCTTGCCGAGGTAGTCGTCGGCGCCGACTTCCAGGCCGACGATGCGGTCGACGTCCTCGCCCTTGGCGGTGAGCATGATGATCGGCGTGCGGTCGTTGGCGGCGCGCAGGCGCCGGCAGATCGACAGGCCGTCCTCGCCCGGCATCATCAGGTCCAGCACGATCAGGTCCGCGGTCTCCCGCAGCATCAGCCGGTTGAGCGCCTTGCCGTCTTCGGCGAGGATGACTTCGAAGCCTTCCTGCGTGAGGTAGCGGCGCAGGAGGTCGCGGATGCGCGCGTCGTCATCGACGACAAGGATCTTGTCGGTGCGGGCTGCTGCTTGCGTCATGGTTCTCCTGGGGCCTATTTGTAACAGCGCCGATTCTGCAGGGCTGAGCCCGCGATTTCGGGTTTTCACGGGGTGCTTTTCACACCGTTACAAATGTTGCCCCAGCGGTCCGCCGTTGACATGCCGTGTGTGAACGGCGGTCCTGGCCGGCCGTTGGCGGAAGATGACGACCTCCGCTGGGCAGAATCGCCCGCCAACCCACAGAAGAACGAACGCATGAACCGAACCCGGACCTTCCTCGCCGCCTGCCTGCTCGCCGCCGGCGTCGCCCACGCGCAGGTCGCCACCATCGCCCCGCCGCAGAACGTGCTGCAGCTGCAGGCCAGCGGCACGGTCGAAGTGCAGCAGGACCTGCTGATGCTCAACCTCACGACGGCGCGGGACGGCACCGACCCCGCCGCCGTGCAGGCGCAATTGAAGACCGCGCTGGATGCGGCGCTGGCCGAGGCCAAGAAGAATGCGCAGCCCGGCCAGCTGGACGTGCGCACCGGCAACTTCGCGCTCTACCCGCGCCACGGCAAGGACGGCCGCATCTCCGGCTGGACGGGCACGGCGGAGCTGGTGCTGGAGGGCCGCGACTTCGCGCGCATCACCCAGACGGCGGGCCGCATCACCACCATGACGCTGGGCGGCGTGAACTTCGGCCTGAGCCGCGAGCAGCGCGAGCGCGTCGAGCGCCAGGCGCAGTCGGCCGCCATCGAAAGCTTCAAGGCGCGCGCCGGCGAGCTCGCCAAGGGCTTCGGCTTCTCCGGCTACACGCTGCGCGAGGTGTCGGTGAACGCCAGCGACCCCGGCTTCCAGCCGCGCATGCGGATGATGGCGCAGGAGGGCCGGGTGGCCGCCGCCGACGCTTCGGTGCCGGTGGAACCGGGCAAGAGCGCGGTGGTGGTCACCGTGTCCGGCTCCGTTCAACTGCGTTGAGGCGCCGCTGACGCTGCATCAGCGCTGCCGTCCCACAAGCGCGGCAGTCCGGCGGCCCTAAGCTGGGGGCAATGTCAGCCGTCCTGTCCGATTCCGAAACCCTTGAACGGGAAACCTCCGCCGCGCCGGGAGCGTCGGCGGAGCTCTTCATCGTGCTGAACCCCGGGTCGGGGGCCGGCGGGAAGGACGAGGTCCGCCAGGCCATCGAGCAGGAACTCGCCGGCGCGGCCCGCCGCTACCGCTTCGTGGACGTGCAGCCGGGCCGGATCGTGGCGGCCTGCCAGGAGGCCGCCCGGCTCGCCAAGGAGGAACGCGGCATCGTGGTCGCGGCCGGCGGCGATGGCACCATCAACGCGGCGGCGCAGGCGGCCTTCACCCATGACGTGCCGCTGGCGGTCATCGCGCAGGGCACCTTCAACCTGTTCGCCCGCCAGCTCGGGCTGGCCCTGGACGCCGCCGAGGCCACGCGCATGCTGCTGGTCGCCCAGCCGGAGCCGGTGCAGGTGGGCTGGGTCAACCAGCGGCTGTTCCTGGTCAACGCCTCCGTCGGCCTGTACCCCAAGCTGCTGGCGGACCGCGAGCAGGTCAAGCAGAAGCTGGGACGCCGGCGCTGGATCGCCATGCTCTCGGCGCTCAAGAGCCTGCTGGAATGGCATCGGCGGCTGGTGCTGGACGTGGAGCTAGACGGACAGCTCAAGCAACTGAAGACGGCGAGCGTCTTCGTCTGCAACAACCGGCTGCAGCTGCAGCGCATCGGCATCGCCGAGGACATCGTGGCGCAGGTCGGGGAAGGGCGCCTGGCCTGCGTGACGGTGCGTTCGATCGACCTCTGGGCCAAGCTGCGGATGGTGGCCTATGCGCTGGCGGGTCGGCTGGGCGAGGAGCGCGGGGTGGACTCCTTCACCCTGCGCACGCTCTCCGTCGGCTCGCGCCTGGCGCGCCGCATGAGCGTGGCCACGGACGGCGAGGTGCAGCGGATGCAGCTGCCGCTGCGCTTCACCGTGGCGCCGCGGCCGCTGCACGTGATGCTGCCGCCGGTGGAGCGAAGGCTGCCGCCGGAATGAGCGTCCTGGTCCATATCTCGGACACGCACTTCGGCACCGAGGAGCCTCCGGTGGTGGCGGCGGTGCAGCAACTGGTCCGCGACGAGAAGCCGCAAGCCGTGATCCTCAGCGGCGACATCACCCAGCGCGCGCGCAGCGCCCAGTTCGCGGCCGCGCGCCGGTTCTGCGATTCGCTCGGCGTGCCGCACCTGCTGACGCTGCCCGGCAACCACGACATCCCCCTCTACAACGTGGCGGCGCGGCTGTTCTCGCCGTACGGGAAGTACATGGACTGCTTCGGCAGCGACCTGGAGCCGGAGATCGAATTGCCCGACGTGCTGGTGATCGGCGTCAACACGACGCGGCCGGAACGGCACAAGGACGGCGAAGTGTCCAGGCGGCAGATCCAGCGCGTGGTGGACCGCTTGCGGGACCGCCGGCCGGACCAGCTGCGCATCGTGGTGACGCACCAGCCCGCGTGCGTGATGCGGCCGGAGGACGAGAAGGACCGGCTGCATGGCGGCGAGAAGGCGGTGGTGGCCTGGTCGGGCGCGGGGGCCGACCTGGTGCTGGGCGGCCATATCCACCTGCCCTATGTCAGCGACATCTGCGCGCTGGCGCGCGGCGCGCCGCGCACCATGTATTGCGTGCAGGCGGGAACGGCGGTGTCGCACCGGGTGCGGCACGGCACGCCCAACTCACTGAACATCATCCGCTGGGAAGCGCCTGCCGCGGGTGCGCCGCGCACCTGCAAGGTGGAGCGTTGGGACTACGAGCTGGCGAGCGGTCGCTTCGCGCTGGCGCACCCCTACGACCTGACCTTGGGCGATTAGCCTTACTGCGCGGCCCAGCCCCCATCCATGTTCCACGCCACGCCGCGCACGTTCTTGGCGGCTTCGGAGCAGGGGGTGGTGAACTGCAGCGAGGGCTCCTTCTCGGCCAGCAACTGCTTCTTGGCTTCCTCGTTCGACACGCCGGCCGCCGCGGCCCGCGCGTCCACCTGCTTCTGCACCAGCGGCGTCAGCACCCAGCCGGGGCAGATGGCATTGCAGGTCACGCCGCTGGTGGCGGTCTCCAGCGCCGTCACCTTGGTCAGGCCGACCAGGCCGTGCTTGGCGGCGACGTAGGCGGACTTCTGCGCCGACGCCACGAGCCCGTGCACCGAAGCGACGTTGATGATCCGGCCCCAGTTGGCCTGCTTCATCGCCGGCAGGGCCAGGCGGCTGGTGTGGAAGGCGCTGGTGAGGTTGATGGCCAGGATGGCGTCCCAGCGCTCGGGCGGGAAGTCTTCCACCGGCGCCACGTGCTGGATGCCGGCGTTGTTGACCAGGATGTCCACGCGGCCGAACTGCGCGGCGGCGTACTTCATCATGTCCTCGATGTCCGCGGGCTTGCCCATGTCGGCGCCGTGGTAGCCCACCTTCACGCCCAGGCCGGCCACCTGTGCCTTCGGGCCTTCGAGGTCGCCGAAGCCGTTCAGCACGATGTTGGCGCCCTGCCGGGCGAGGGCGGTGGCGATGCCGAGGCCGATGCCGCTGGTGGAGCCGGTGACGAGGGCAGTCTTGCCTTTGAGCATGGGATGTCTCTCCGCGATGATTTACGATGACGTGAACCGCCGAGCGTAATCCCAACCGGCCCGAGCGCGCATCCATGACCGTCCCTACGCTGAACTACGTAACCTGCCCCGACCCGGCCGGCAGCCATCGCATGGCGTACTGGCTGTGGGGCGCCGCGGATGCCGCGCACGTGGTGGTCTGCGCGCACGGCCTGTCGCGGCAGGGCCGCGACTTCGACGTGCTGGCGCGCGCGCTGGTCGAGCGCAGCCCGCTGCCCTTGCGCGTGGTTTGCCCGGACGTGGTGGGACGCGGGCGCAGCGACTGGCTGGCCGATCCCATGGGTTACGGCATCCCCACCTATGTCGGCGACATGCTGCAGATGCTCGGGCAGCTGCACGCCGCCTCGCCGGTGCGCACGCTGGACTGGGTGGGCACCAGCATGGGCGGCCTGATCGGCATGGCGCTGGCCGGCACGCCGAACCTGCCGCTGCCCGCGCCCGTGCGCCGGCTGGTCCTCAACGACGTCGGCCCGGTCATCCAGTGGACGGCGCTGCAGCGCATCGGCACCTACCTCGGCAACACCGGCCGCTTCGACGACGTGCAGCAGGCCGCCGACGCGATGTGGCAGGTCTCGCAGGGCTTCGGTCCCCACACGCCTGAGCAATGGCTGGCGCTGTCGCAAGCCATGGTCAAGCCGCTGGAAGGCGGCGGCGTCACGCTGCACTACGACCCGGCCATCGCCGTCCCGTTCCGCAAGCTCGACGAAGCGGCCGCGAACGCCGGGCAGGCGGCGCTGTGGGCCGCGTATGACGCGATCCGTGCGCGCACCCTGCTGCTGCGCGGCGCCCGATCCGACCTGCTGGCCGCCGACACGGCGCAGGACATGACACGACGGGGGCCGCGCGCGCGGCTGGTCGCCTTCGAGGGCGTCGGCCATGCGCCGACCCTGGTGGCCCCCGACCAGGTGGAGGCCGTCGCCTCCTTCCTGCTCACCGAATCGCTTCCCGATGAAGAGCCACGCAGCCGAACAGGGTGAAGCCCTCGCCGTGCCCGAGCTGGTGGCGGCGGCGGAACAGGCGCTGCCGCAGCAGGCCAACGCGCTGGCGCGCGCGCGCGCCTTCGCCGAGCCGCTGATCGCCGGCGAGACGCTGGACACGGGCGAGAACACGCTGGCCCACGCGGATGCGGTGGCCGACATCCTCAAGTCCATGGGCGGCTCGGAGGCCATGCAGGCCGCCAGCTACCTGGTGTACGCCTCGCACCACCTGAACAAGCCGCAGGAAGTGATCGCCAAGGCTTTCGGCGAGAGCTACGCGGCGCTCGCCGTGGAGACCAACAAGCTGGTGCGCGTGCAGCAGCAGGCGCGCGGCGCGCAAGTGTCGGCGCACCTGGTGGACGACCCGCGGGCGCAGACCGAGAACGTGCGCAAGATGCTGCTGGCGTTCTCGCGCGACCTGCGGGTGGTGATGCTGCGGCTGGCGTCGCGGCTGCGCACGCTGCGCTATTTCGCCGCCACCAAGCAGCCGGTGCCGCCGGGCGTCGCGCAGGAGGCGCTGACCGTGTTCGCGCCGCTGGCCAACCGGCTCGGCATCTGGCAGGTGAAGTGGGAGATGGAGGACCTGGCGTTCCGTTTCCTGGAGCCCGAGACGTACAAGAGCGTCGCCCGCTGGCTGGACGAAAAGCGCGTGGAGCGCGAGGAGTACGTCGAGCAGCTGCGCCGCGAGCTGGAAGCCGACCTCAAGGCCCAGGGCATCCAGGCGCAGGTGCACGGGCGGCCCAAGCACATCTACAGCATCGTCAAGAAGATGCGCGGCAAGTCGCTGGACTTCGAGCAGGTGCTGGACGTGCGGGCGCTGCGCGTGATCGTGCCGGACGTGAAGGACTGCTACGCCGCGCTGGCCTGGGTGCACGCGCGCTTCTCCCCGATCCTCGAGGCTTTCGACGACTACATCGCGCGGCCCAAGCCGAACGGCTACCAGTCGCTGCACACCGTGGTGCGCGACGGCGCGGGCCGGCCGATCGAGATCCAGATCCGCACCCAGCCGATGCACGAGCACGCCGAGCATGGCGTGGCCGCCCACTGGGCCTACAAGGAGGCCGGGCAGAAGGGCTATTCGGGCGTCAGCGCCTCCAGCGAGTACGACACCAAGATCGCCGTGCTGCGCCAGCTGCTGGCGTGGGAGCGGGACCTGGCGGGCGGGGACCAGGGCCTGTTCGAGGACAGCATCTACGTGCTGACGCCGCAGGCCTCCATCGTGGAGCTGCCGCGCGGCGCCACGCCGGTGGACTTCGCGTACAGCGTGCACACCAACCTGGGCCACCGCTGCCGCGGCGCCCGCGTCGATGGCGCAATGGTCCCCCTGAACACGCCGCTGCGCAACGGCCAGACCGTGGAGATCGTGGCGGCCAAGGAGGGCGGGCCGTCGCGTGACTGGCTGAACACGGACCTGGGCTTCCTGGCCAGCCACCGGGCCCGCTCCAAGGTGCGCGCCTGGTTCAACGAGCAGCAGCGGCACGCGACGGTGGCGCGCGGCCGCGAACTGGTCGAGCGCCTGCTGCAGCGCGAAGGCCGCACGGCGATGAAGCTGGACGACCTGGCGGTGAAGATGGGCTTCAAGTCGGCCGAGGACCTGTTCGCGGTGGTCGGCAAGGATGAACTCTCGCTGCGCAGCATCGAGGT
This sequence comes from Ramlibacter sp., assembly GCA_021323335.1. GTDB lineage: Bacteria > Pseudomonadota > Gammaproteobacteria > Burkholderiales > Burkholderiaceae_C > Ramlibacter. The sequence goes on along the minus strand of JAJTCN010000126.1, from coordinate 2,119 downwards.
GGTGCTCAATCCGCCGGCCGAGGCGCCGAGCGAGGACGAGGTGCTGCTGGCCCGCAAGTCGCGGCCGGCGCAGCCGAAGTCGCCCAAGGGCGGCGTGCTGGTGGTCGGCGTCGATTCGCTGATGACGCAGCTGGCCAAGTGCTGCAAGCCGGCGCCGCCGGACCGCATCAGCGGCTTCGTCACGCGCGGCAAGGGCGTGAGCATCCACCGCAGCGACTGCGCCAGCTTCCACCAGATCGTGGCCCGCAACCCCGAGCGCGTCATCGAGGTGGAGTGGGGGCAGCCGAAGGCGGGCGAGGCGGCGGTCTACCCCGTGGACGTCTTCATCGAGGCGACCGACCGGCAGGGCCTGCTGCGCGACATCTCCGAGGTGTTCGCCAAGGAGAAGATGAACGTGATCGGCGTGCAGACCCAGTCGGTCAAGGGCACGGCCTGGATGACCTTCACCGTGGAGATCGCTGATTCGCAGCGCCTGGGCAAGGTGCTGGCGGTGGTGCGGGAGGTCAAGGGCGTGAACGCGGCGCGGCGGCGGTGAAAGCCGCGCTGGCCATGGAAGAACCCACGTCCACCGAGCTGCTCCTGATCGCTTGCGAGCTTGCCGTCAAGGTGGAGAGCCGGCCGGAGCGGCGCGACGGCACGGACGCCGCCATCTATGCAAGCTCGGGCCCCACGCTCGCGCGCCGGATCCGGGCCGGGGCGGAGTTCTCGGCCTCCTGCAACGACGCTCCCATCGCGTCGGACCTAGGCCCCGCGCCCTTTTGCTGGGACGTTTCGCTGCGCGCGGGCGCTGCCCGCAGGACGAACTACAGGGTGTGGCTGCGTGAGTCCCGGGGCCAGCTCCAGGCGATCTGGCTGGACCGCCGGCAGGCCAGGGCGCTGCGCGACCGGCTGCCGCACGACCAGCGCAAGAAGAAGCCGTGGGGACCGCTCTGACCCCCGCAGGCGTCCTGCCCATCGGTGCACGCGTGTTTTTGCTATACTTCGAGGCTGTGACGCGTGCCGCATTCGCGGTGCGCGCCGAAAAGATCACGGGCCGTTAGCTCAGCGGTAGAGCGCCTCTTTGACGTGGAGGATGTCGGAGATTCGATCTCTCCACGGCCCACCAACCATGGTCTGTGCAAGCCCGCTCCCGCAAGGGGCGGGCTTTGCTTTAAGGGTTCATCCCCGCACGGGCTGCCGGGCCCCCTCCTAGAATCTGCTGCAACGCAACAGTGCGGGCTCGAGCCTGCCAGAGGAGTCCCGTCCGTGACCAGCAAGAAAGCCGGCGCCAAGCCAGCGCAGCGCGTGATCAAGAAGTATCCGAACCGCCGGCTCTACGACACGGACACCTCGACCTACATCACGCTGGCGGAGGTCAAGCAGCTCGTGATGGACTCGCAGTCCTTCGTGGTGCGCGACGCCAAGACCAACGAGGACCTGACGCGCAGCATCCTGCTGCAGATCATCCTGGAAGAGGAGGCGGGCGGCGAGCCGATGTTCAGCGAGGCCGCGCTGGCCAACATCATCCGTTTCTACGGCCACGCCATGCAGGGCTTCATGGGCAGCTACCTCGAGAAGAACGTGCAGGCCTTCACCGACCTGCAGCGCCAGATGGCGGAGCAGTCCAAGACCTTGAACCCCGAGGTCCTGACGCCCTTCCTGGGCGTGCCCAACCCGCTGATGCAGGGGATGATGGGCAACTACGCCGAGCAGTCGAAAGCCATGTTCGAGAAGCTGCAGGAGCAGATGCAGAAGAACACCGAGCAGATGTTCGGCGCCTTCACCATCAAGAAATGACCGCAGGGCCTCCCGGTCTTGCACCGGGAGCAGGAAGCCATTGAGCATTAACTGGGACAATCCGGGGATGAGCGAGATCGCGTCCCCCGAAACCACTGTCGCGCCGAAGGTCGGCTTCGTCAGCCTGGGCTGCCCCAAGGCCCTCACCGACTCCGAACTGATCCTCACGCAGCTGAGCGCGGAGGGCTACGCCACGTCCAAGACCTTCGAAGGCGCGGACCTGGTGATCGTCAACACCTGCGGCTTCATCGACGACGCGGTCAAGGAAAGCCTGGACACCATCGGCGAGGCGCTGGCCGCCAACGGCAAGGTCATCGTCACGGGCTGCCTGGGCGCGCGCTCC
>JAJTCN010000037.1:44893-45643 GCA_021323335.1 Ramlibacter sp. | reverse complement strand
GCATGGGCCGCGGCATGCAGGCCCTGGTAGCGCGCGGCTTCCGCCGCACTGGGGCCGGTCTGGGCCTGCGCGGTCACCGCGCCGAGCGCGCCGAAGGCCAGCAGGAAGGAGGCGAGCAGGGGGTGCAGCGGGTTCATTGCAGTTGTCCCTTCACCTTGTCGAGGGCGGCGATGGCGCATTGTTCGTCCAGGTGGCCGCCCGGCGCACCGCCGATGCCGACGGCGCCGATGGTGTCGTTGCCCACCTTGATCGGCACGCCGCCGCCGAGCAGCAGGAAGCCGGGAATGTGGACCAGGTTGGCGGCCGCGGGATTCTTCTGCGCGGCCTCCATCATCGCCAGCGTGTTGTTCTTCGCCGAGGCGGAGGTGAAGGCCTTGTCCTGGCTGGCGGCCAGCGTGTGCGGGCCGGCGTTGTCGGCCCGCATGACGGCGCGGACGGTGCCGGCGCGGTCCACCACCGTGGCTGCCACCGCGTAGCCGGAGGCGGCGCAGGCGTTCACGGCCTCGGTGGCGATCTGGCTGGCCAGCGCGAGCGAGAGGGTGCGTTCGGTGCGCACGCCCTGGGCGTTGGCGCCGGCGGCGGCGAGGGCGAGGGAAGCGGCGAGGGCGGAAGCGAGAGGCGCATGGGGTTCTCCGGGTTGGTGTGGGAGAACTGTAGGAATTGCGGGCCGCCGCGAACATTCGTATGGCTACGCGCGGGGCTGCGTAGAAATACGGAGAGCTTGAAACCGGGGTTCGGCTGCGCGCTCAC
>JAJTCN010000037.1:0-44865 GCA_021323335.1 Ramlibacter sp. | reverse complement strand
ACCCCGGTGTCAAGCACTTCCCTCGTCGATGAGCGACGCATACCGCCGGATCAACTGGGCGAGCGATTCCGCCTGCAGCTTGGCGAACAGGTTCGCGCGATGCGTCTCCACGGTGCGCGGCGACAGTGAGAGCGCGCGGCCGATCTCCTTGTTGGTGAGGCCTTCGACGATCAGCCCGGCCACCTCGCGCTCGCGCTCCGACAACTGCGCATAACGCTCGCGGGCGGCACGGTCGGCGCCCAGCCGCTCGCGCGACTTCACGTGCTGGCGCACCGCGTTCTGCAGGGCCTCCAGCAGCGCCTCGTCGTCGACCGGCTTCTCCAGGAATTCCGCCGCGCCCGACTTGAAGGCGCGGCGGCACATCTCCACCGTGCCGTGGCCGGTGAGCATGATCACCGGCTGGTCCACGCCCTGCGCCACCAGGGTGTCCAGCAGCGCCAGGCCGCTGATGCCGGGCATGCGGACGTCCAGCACGATGGCGCCGATGTCGTTGCGCGGGAACTCGCGCAGGAACTGCTGCGGGTCCGACCAACCCTGCACGCGCAAGCCGACCGTCGAAATGAGCAGCGCGAGGCTGTTTCGCACCGCATCGTCGTCGTCGATCAGGTGGATGAGGGGGGAGAGCGGAGCGTTCATGGGGCAGCCGCCAGCGGCAAGCGCAACGTGAAGGCCGCTCCGCGCGGCGAGCGGGGCTGCACGCCCAGGTGGCCCCCCATGCCCGACGCGAGGCTTTCGCACAGGCTCAGGCCCAGGCCGAGCCCGTGTTCACGCGTGGTGAAGAAGGGCTCGAAGATCCGCGGCAGCACCTCGGACGCAATGCCCGGCCCGCTGTCGTCCACCGTCAACGCGCCGTGCGGCCCGTCCTGTCGCACGCGCACCGAAAGGCTGCGCTCGCGCGGCGGCACCTGGTCCAGCGCCTGCAGCGCATTGGTGAGCAGGTTGTGGATGATCTGCTCCAACGCCACGGGCTCGGCCTGCACCGCCACTTCGCCCGGGCCGGCGTCGATCCGGGGCGCGACCTGGCGGCGCGCGAATTCCGGCTCCAGCAGGTAGAAGGCGTTGCGCACCGCTTGCGACAGCACCACGGGTTGCAGCGTCGCCGCCAGCCCGGGCCGCTCGACGCCGCGGCGCAGCCGCGCCACCACGTCGGCCGCCCGCCGCGCCTGTTCCTCCGCCTGGCGCATGGCGCCGCGCGCGGTGTCCAGGTCGGGCGGTTCGTCGTCCAGCAGCCGCCGCGCGGCCTGCGCGCTGGCCAGCACCGCCGCCAGCGGCTGGTTCACCTCGTGCGCCATGCCCGCGGCCAATTCGCCCAGCGTGTTCAGGCGCGCCACCTGGCCGAGGCGCAGCAGCTCCTCGGCGCGCTGCCGCTCCGCCTGCTGCTGGCGCAGCCACGCCCACGCGGCCACCAGCGCCGCCATCAGCACCGCCCACGCGAGCATCCACGGCCACGGCAGCTCGGGCCAGCCGACGGTGCGGCGCGCCACGACATCGAAAGGCTGGCTGTCGGCGGCAAGGTGCTTGTGGAACGCGAAGGACCACGGGCCGCCGGCACGCCCTTGCTGCAACACGAAGCTTTGCCCGGCGTGTTCGAGCGCGACGCGGACCGGACTCGCCTGGGGATCCATGGGCCACTCGGTCCAGGGCACCACCTGGCGCAGGTCGAACGTCGCGGCATAGCTGGCGGGCGCCGCCGCCAGGACGAGGCGTTAGCGGCCGGCGGCGAAGTCCACGTCCGCCAGCGCCGGCCGGCGCGCGCCGAGGGACCGCGCCTCCGCGGCCGCCAGCGCGGCATCGCTCCAGGCGCCTTCCGCTTCCCGCCGCTGCACCGAGAGGATCTGCGGATACAGCGCCGGCAAGCGCTGCTCCGCGCTGCCGGCGCCGCCCGCCGGCTGCAGCAAGGCGAGGGTGGCCAGGACCGCGTCGTGCTGCACCACCCGCTGGCTGAGCAGGCGGTGGGCGATGCGCGCATCGGTCTCGAACGCGTCCCGCAGGCGCGCCAGTTCCATGCGCGCCAGTCCCACGCAGCCGGCGGCCGTGAGGGCAAGCCACAGCAGGAGGAAGCCACGATGGCGGCCGGGCAATCGCATCCGGCGATTCTTGCACGCGGCCTGCAGCACAATCGCCGCATGTCCCTTGCCGCCACCGCCAGCCGCATCCCGCCGCAGGCGTTGCTGCGCTGGTCCGTCGCCGTGGCCGTCGCGACCATCATCCTCAAGGGCCTGGCCTGGTGGCTCACCGGCTCCGTGGGCCTGCTCTCCGACGCCATGGAGTCCTTCGTCAACCTGGCCGGCGCGCTGTTCGCCCTGCTGATGGTGAAGATCGCGCTGCGCCCGGCCGACGACGACCACCCTTACGGGCACCACAAGGCGGAATACTTTTCGGCCGGATTCGAAGGCCTGCTGATCATGGTGGCCGCGGCCGGCATCCTGTGGGCCGCGCTGCTGCGCCTGCAGGACCCGCAGCCCCTGCAGCAGGTGGGCACGGGCCTCGCGCTGTCGGTGGTGAGTTCCGCGTTGAACGGCGGCCTGGCCTGGCTGATGTTCCAGTCGGGCCGGGCCCACCGCTCGATGGCGCTCGAAGGCGACGCCCGCCACCTGATGACGGACGTGTGGACGTCGGTGGGCGTGGTCGTGGGCATCGGCCTGGTGATGGCGACGGACTGGCTGTGGCTGGACCCGGTGGTCGGCATCCTGGTGGCGCTGAACATCCTGCGCGAGGGCGTGCACCTGGTCTGGCGCTCCAGCGAGGGCCTGATGGACCGTGCGCTGGAGGTCGAGGTGATCGCCGAGATCGAGAAGACGCTGGCGCAGTTCGAGCACCACACCATCCGCTTCGACCACGTCTCCACCCGCCGCTCCGGCAAGCGCCGCTTCGTCGACCTGCACATGCACATGCCCGCCAACTGGACGCTGGGCCGGGCCGCGGCGGTGCGCGGCTCCGTGGAACAGGCGCTCATGAGTGCCGTGCCGGGCTTGCGCGCCACGATCCAGCTGCTGCCGACCGACGTGGAAGCGCACTTCGACGACGAGAAGGACCTGATCTGATGCTGGCGGTGGTGCAGAGGGTGAGCGAGGCGCGCGTGGTGGTGGCGGGACGCACCATCGGCGAGATCGGCCGGGGCTTGCTGGTGCTGGTGTGCGCCGAGCGTGGGGACGGGCAAGCGCAGGCCGACAAGCTGCTGGCGAAATTGCTGAAGCTGCGCATCTTCGGCGACGAGGCCGGCAAGATGAACCGCAGCGTCCAGGACGTGCAGGGCGGCCTGTTGCTGGTGAGCCAGTTCACCCTGGCGGCGGACACGAGTGGCGGCAACCGGCCGAGTTTCACCAATGCGGCGCCGCCGGAGGAGGGGAGGCGGTTGTATGAGTATGTCGTCGCGCAGGCGCGGGCAGCGCATCCGGTCGTCCAGACCGGCGAGTTCGCGGCGGACATGCGGGTGGAATTGGTCAACGACGGGCCGGTGACGATTCCGATCACGGTGCGTTAGGTGTCGCGGTTCGGCTCCGCGCTCACCACGACCTACCTCGTAGGTCGTGGTGAGCGCCGCAGGCCGAACCGCGGCACATCAATAAGGGTTGGGATAGCCCAATGCGCCCAGCATCAGCACCTCCAGCGATTCCATGATTGCTGCCTCTCGCTCGTCATGCTCATGGTCGTACCCCTGCGCATGCAGCGTCCCATGCACCAGCAAATGCGCGTAATGCGCCTCCAGCGTCTTGCCCTGCTCCCGCGCCTCGCGTTCCACCACCGGCCCGCACAGCACCAGGTCGGCGGACACGACGGGCTCGCGCGTGTAGTCGAAGGTGAGCACGTTGGTGGCGTAGTCCTTGCCGCGGTACTGGCGGTTGAGGGTCTGCCCTTCCTCGCTGCCGACGATGCGCACCGCGACCTCCGCCGGCCGCAGCAGCGCCATGGCCATCCAGCGGCGCACGCGCGCGGCGCGCAGCACCTGCCGGTGCGCCGCCGCGCCGGGAAAGGCGCCGAACTGCAGCGACAGGTCCAGCGCCGGCGTCATTTGTCGGATTTTCGGGCGGCGTCGTAGGCGTCGACGATGCGCGCCACCAGCGGGTGCCGCACCACGTCCGCGCTGGTGAAGCGGGTGTGGGCGATGCCCTTGACGCGCCTGAGGATGTGCTCCGCCTCGATCAGCCCCGAAGGCATGCCCTTGGGCAGGTCGATCTGGCTGACGTCCCCCGTCACGACGCACTTGCTGCCGAAGCCGATGCGGGTGAGGAACATCTTCATCTGCTCGGGCGTGGTGTTCTGCGCTTCGTCCAGGATGACGAAGGCGTTGTTCAGCGTGCGTCCGCGCATGAAGGCCAGCGGCGCGATCTCCAGCGCCTGGCGCTCGAAGGCCTTGGTGACGCGCTCGAGACCCATCAGCTCGTACAGGGCGTCGTACAAGGGGCGCAGGTACGGGTCCACCTTCTGCGTCAGGTCGCCGGGCAGGAAGCCGAGCTTCTCGCCCGCTTCCACGGCCGGGCGGGTGAGGACGATGCGCTGCACGGCGCTGCGCTCCAGCGCATCCACCGCGCAGGCCACGGCCAGGTAGGTCTTGCCCGTGCCCGCCGGGCCGATGCCGAACGTGATGTCGTGGGTGGCGATGTTCTCGAGGTACACCCCCTGGTTGGGCGTGCGCGCCCGCAGGTCGGTGCGGCGGGTGTGCAGCACCAGCGAGCCGTCGTCGTCCTCCAGCAGCGGCGCGCCGTCCCCGGCCACCATCAGCTGCACCTTCTCCCTGGCGATCGTGCGGCCGGCCATCTCGTACAGGGCCTGCAGCACCTCCAGCGCCCTTTCGGCCTTGGCCTTGGGTCCCTCGACGCGGAAGTGCTCGCCGCGATGGGAGATGCGCACCTGCAGCGCCGTCTCGATGGTGCGGAGGTGTTCGTCCATCGGCCCGCCCAGGTGCGACAGGCGGGTGTTGTTCAGGGGGGTGAAGGCGTGGCGAAGAATCAAGCTGATAATCCGGTCAGAGGGACGCAATGATAGGCAGATTGACGGGGACGTTGAGCGAAAAGAATCCGCCGCAGGTGCTGGTGGATTGCCAGGGCGTCGGCTACGAGGTCGACGTGCCCATGAGCACCTTCTTCAACCTGCCGGGCCTGGGCGACAAGGTGTCGCTGCTGACGCACTTCGTCGTGCGCGAAGACGCGCAGATCCTGTTCGGCTTCGGCACGGCCGGCGAGCGCGAAGCCTTTCGCCAACTCATCAAGATTTCCGGCGTGGGCCCGCGCACGGCCTTGTCCGTGCTGAGCGGAATGAGCGTGTCCGACATCGCGCAGGCGGTGACGGCCCAGGACGCCAGCCGCTTCGTCAAGGTGCCGGGCATCGGCAAGAAGACGGCGGAGCGCCTGCTGCTGGAGCTGAAAGGCAAGATCGGCGCCGACCTCGGCGCGCTCGGTGGCGCGGCGGCCGGCAGCGATGCGCAGGGCGACATCCTGCAGGCGCTGGTCGCGCTCGGCTACAGCGACAAGGAGGCGCAGGCCGCCGTGAAGTCGCTGCCGAAGGACGCCAGCGTGAGCGACGGCATCAAGCAGGCCTTGAAGGCGCTGGCGCGATGAGCATCCAGACCGACGATTTCGCGCCGCCGCCGTCCAAGCGCGTGGTGTCCGCCGCGCCGGCTTCGCCGGCCGAGGAAGCGCTGGAGCGGGCGCTGCGCCCGAAGGGCCTGGCTGAATACGTCGGGCAGGCCAAGACGCGCGAACAGCTGGAAATCTTCATCGGCGCCGCCCGCAAGCGCGGCGAGGCGCTCGACCACGTGCTGCTGTTCGGGCCCCCCGGCCTGGGCAAGACGACGCTGTCGCACATCATCGCCCACGAACTGGGGGTGAACCTGCGCCAGACGTCCGGGCCGGTGCTGGAGAAACCCAAGGACCTGGCGGCGCTGCTGACCAACCTGGAACGCAACGACGTCCTCTTCATCGACGAGATCCACCGCCTCTCGCCGGTGGTGGAGGAGATCCTCTATCCGGCGCTGGAGGACTACCAGATCGACATCATGATCGGCGAGGGCCCGGCCGCGCGCTCGATCAAGCTGGACCTGCAGCCCTTCACGCTGGTGGGCGCCACCACGCGGGCGGGCATGCTGACCAATCCGCTGCGGGACCGCTTCGGCATCGTCGCGCGGCTGGAGTTCTACACGCCGGAGGAGCTGACGCGCATCGTGCACCGCAGCGCCGGCCTGTTGAAGGCGCCGATCGACACCGAGGGCGCGTCGGAAATCGCCCGCCGCTCGCGCGGCACGCCCCGTATCGCCAACCGCCTGCTGCGGCGCGTGCGGGACTATGCGGACGTCAAGGGCACCGGCAGGATCGACGACGCCATCGCGCAGAAGGCGCTGGCGATGCTGGACGTCGACCCGCTGGGCTTCGACGTCATGGACCGCAAGCTGCTGGAGGCGGTGATCCACCGCTTCGACGGCGGCCCGGTGGGGCTGGACAACGTGGCGGCGTCGATCGGCGAAGAGCGCGACACCATCGAGGACGTGATCGAGCCGTACCTGATCCAGCAGGGCTATTTGCAGCGCACGCCGCGCGGGCGCATCGCGACGCTGGCGGCATACCGCCACCTCGGCGTCACGCCGCCGCGAACCGAGGGCGGGTTGTTCGACCCCGCCTGACCTCCCATGCAACTGCGACTGCCTTCCCTCCGCCGGCTCCTGCCGCTGCTGCTGGGGGTCATCGTTGCAGCCGCGGCCATCGGCTGGTTCCTGCTGCGGGGCACGCCCTCCGAAGCCGTCGCGGCCCGCTACGCGCCGCTGGTGCGCACGCTGCAGTTCTCGGCCCGCGTCGCCACCTTGTCCCGCGTGGAGATCGGCAGCACGGTGACGGCGCGAGTGGACAAGGTGCTGGTGCGCGAAGGCGACCAGGTGCGCGCCCACCAGCCCCTGGTCAGGCTGGAGACGGAGGAGTTCGATGCGGCGCTGGCGCAGGCCATCGCCACCGAGAAGCAGGCCGAGGCGCGGCTGTCCGGCCTGCGCAGCACCGGACGCAGCACCACGCGCGCGCAACTGGAACAGGCCGAGGCCACGCTCAATGCGGCGAGGGCGGAGTTCGCGCGGGTGCAGGCGCTGGTGGCGCAGGGCTTCCTCAGCGCCTCGCGCCTCGACGATGCGAAGCGCGCCGTCGAAGTCGCCGACGCCCAGCGCGACGCGGCCCAGGCGCAGAGCCAGGCCAATGCCGACCGCGGCACCGATATCGCCCAGGCGCAGGCGCAGCTGCAGGCCGCGCGCGCGGGGACCAGTGCGGCGCGGGCGCGCAAGACGCAGGCCGTCCTCACGGCGCCGGCCGCGGGCCGCGTCCTGTCGCGCCAGGTGGAGCCGGGCCAGATCGTGCAGCCCGGCAAGGCGCTGCTGGGGCTGGCGCTGAGCGGCCCCACGCAGATCGTCGCGCAGGTCGACGAGCGTTTCCTGGAGCAGCTGCGCATCGGCCAGAAGGCGGTGGTGGTGGCCGATGCCTTCCCGGGCCAGCGCATGGCCGCGACCATCCTGAGCATCGCGCCGGAGATCGACGCGCAGCGTGGCTCGGTGGAAGTCAAGTTCTCCCTCGACCAGCCGGCGCCCGCCTTCCTGCGCGAGGACATGACGCTGTCCGCCGAGGTCGAAACCGCGCGGCGCGATCGCGCGCTGGTGTTGCCGGCGCGCGCGCTGCGCACGGGCGCCGCCGGGGAGGTGATGCTGGTCGCCGAGGGCCGCCGCGCGGTGGAGCGTCCGGTGCGCACCGGCCTGCGGACCCTGGACGCCGTGGAGATCCTCGACGGCGTGAAGGAAGGCGAAAGCGTGCTGCTCGCGGCGACGCTGAAGCCGGGCGCGCGCGTGCGGGTGCAGCCGGCCGAGTGGCAGCCTGCGCGCTCGCCGCAGGCCCGGGCCGCCAGCGGCGGCGCCACCAGCTCCGGCATCACCGAGGCCATGGGCCGCTAGCGCGCCATGAACGGGCTGGGCTTCGAATGGCAGGTGGCGTTGCGGTTCCTGCGCGAAGGCCGGCAACAGACGTTGCTGATCATCGTCGGCGTCGCCGCCGGCGTGGCCGTGATCGCCTACATCTCCGCGCTCATCACCGGCCTGCAGGGCAACACGCTGGCCAAGACGCTCGGCGCCCAGGCCCATGTCAGCATCGACGCACCCGACGACGTGGTGGCGCCCGCGATGGACCTTCCCGCCAGCCGGGGCTCGGTCACCGACACCCAGCCCCGCGCGCAGCGGCTGCGTTCGGTGGCCAACTGGCAGGCGCTGGTGCCCTTGCTCGAGGCCCATCCCGCCATCGCCGCCGTGTCGCCGATCGTGTCGGGCGCCGGTCTCGCCGTCCGGGGCGAGGCGACGCAGGCCATCGCCTTGATGGGCGTGGAGCTGGACCGCTACGACCGCATCGTCGGCCTGCGCAGCAAGGTGGTGGCCGGCGTGCCGCGGCTGGGCCCCGGCGAGGCGATCATCGGCAGCGAGCTCGCGCACGACCTGGGCGTGCGGCCCGGAGACCGGGTGAGCGTCCAGGCCGGCGGCGTGGACGAGCCGATGCGGGTGACCGCGGTGGTGGACCTGGGGGTGAAGGACCTCAATCGCCGCACCGTGATCGTGCCGCTGCGGACCGCTCAGAACATGCTGGGCCTGCCCGGCGGCGCGACCAGCATCGACCTCGCGCTGCGCGACGTCTGGACCGCGCAGGCGCTGGCGGATGAATTGCGGCGGCAACTGCCCTACAAGGTGGAGAGCTGGCAGGAGAGCAACGTGCAGCTGGTCACGGCGCTCAATGCGCAGTCCATCAGCACCATGATCATCCGCGTGGTGGTGGTGGTCGTGGTGGTGCTGGGCATCGCCAGCGTGCTGGTCGTGTCGGTGGTGCAGAAGCGGCGGGAGATCGGCATCCTGCGGGCGATGGGCGCCACGCGCGGGCAGGTGATGCGGCTGTTCCTGCTGCAGGGCGCGGTGGTCGGGGCCTTCGGTGCCGTGCTGGGCCTGCTGCTGGCCACCGGCATGATCTTCCTGTTCACGCAGTTCGTGCGCGGCAGCGACGGCCAGCCGCTGTTCGTGATCGACCTGCCCTGGGGGCTGGCGTTCCAGCTCGGCCTGCTGGCGGTCGCCTGCGGCGTGCTTGCCGCGATCATGCCGGCGCGCCGCGCCGCGGCGATGGACCCGGCGCAGGCGATCCGGATATGAAGTCCGAGCTGGTCGCCTTGTCCGGTGTTCGCAAGAGCTACAACCTGGGCCGGCCGAACGAAACCGAGGTGCTGCACGGGCTGGAGCTGCGCATCACCAGCGGCGAGTTCGCCGCGCTGATGGGGCCGTCCGGCTCCGGCAAGAGCACGCTGTTGAACATCCTCGGGCTGCTGGAACCCATGACGTCGGGCAGCTACCGCTTGCTGGGCGAGGAGGTGGACGCGCTGGACGACGCGCAGCTCACGCTGCGCCGCCGGCGCACGCTGGGGTTCGTGTTCCAGTTCCACCACCTGCTGCCGGCCTTCAGCGCGCTGGAGAACGTGACCCTGCCGGTCCTGATGAGCGATGGCCGCGTGGGAAGCGCCCAGCGCGAACGCGCGCGCGAGCTGCTGGCCGCGGTGGGGCTCGCGGCGGCCATGCACAAGAAACCCTCGGAGCTGTCCGGCGGCATGCAGCAGCGGGTGGCCATCGCCCGGTCCCTCGTCCTCCAGCCCGCGCTCGTGCTGGCCGACGAACCCACGGGCAACCTCGACAGCGCGTCCTCCGACGAAGTCTTCTCGCACCTGCGGAGCATCCACCGTGAGCGCGGCACTTCGTTCGTGATCGTCACGCACGATCCGCGGCTGGGGCTGCGGTGCGACCGGCTGGTGGAACTGGTCGACGGAAAGATATCGCGCGACGAGCCGGTCAGCTGACGGACCGGGGCGCGCGCACCGGCTCCCAGCCGGCCGGGGCCGTCGCGGCGGCCGCCGTCGGACGCGCATTGCGCACGATCAGCACCTGCGCCGCGTAATAGGTCGCCAGCACCCAGAACTGCGCCATCGGCAGCGGCTGCGCGAACTTGTTGATCGCCAGCAGCGTGTCGCTGAGCATGAAGACCACCGACCCGGCCGCCACCGCGACGGACGCCGCATCGCGCAGCACCACCGCACGCCCGATCGCCTGCGCGGCCATCAGCGCGATGACGACGGCATACGCCGCCACTGCCACCTTCAGCACCGGTCCGAGGTGCGGGAACAGGAAGGCAACCATCGCGACTGCCGCGGCGAGCGTGGCAGCGAGCGCACGCCCGCTGGGAAACCACCGCTGGCCTTGCTTGAACAAGGCCAGGTAGCAAAGGTGCGCGGCCAGGAAGCTCACCAGCCCGGGGATGAACAGGCCTTCCAGCATCAGCAGCACGTCGCCCGCCAGGCACAGCGCCAGCGCCGCCAGCAGCTTGAACTCGAAGCGGCCCGCAGCCCGCAGCCACCCCGAGCGCTGCAGCACGAACACGATGGCCAGCACCATGGCGAGCGGCTTGAAGACGCGGTGCAGGTCGATCCAGCCCTGCGCCGCCGACGCCGTGGCCAGCGCCCCGGCTTCGATCAGCAGCACCTCCAGCATCCCGATGCGGCCCTGCATCGCGGCCCCGATCGCCCACAGCGACGCGGCCAGCACGGCCAGCCACACCACGGACTGGCGCAGCGGCATCTGGTCGGCATGCCACAGGAACAGCGCGACGCCGCCGAGGATCACCGTGAACTGCAGCCCCGCGAACCAGGCCATGGACGGCGTCATCGGCGGGTGGTAGCGCGTGACGCCCTCCATGCTGAACGCCGGCCTGGGGAAGCGCGCCGCCACGTCGGCCGGCCGCCAGCCCGGCGGCTTGATCCACACCCGCAGTTTGTCGGCCCAGGAGCGGGCGTGCCAGCTGTCCTTGGCGAGCGCCCAGTACACCTCGAAGTTCGACCACAGCGGGTCCCAGCTTTGCAGGGGCGCGCGCGTGCCGTACACGCACTTCTCGTCCTCTTCGCGGAAGCTGCCGAACAGGCGGTCCCAGATGACGAGGATGCCGCCGTAGTTGCGATCGAGGTAGCTGTCGTTGACCGCGTGGTGCACGCGATGGTTGGAGGGCGAACAGAACCAGCGGTCGAACCAGCCCAGCTTGCCGACGTGCTCGGTGTGCACCCAGTACTGGTACAGCAGGTCGACCAGCGCCACGACGCCGAACACCAGCGGCGGCACGCCCGCCAGCGCCATCGGCAGGTAGAAGATCCAGCCGAGCAGCGCGCCGGAACTGGTCTGGCGCAAGGCGGTGGAGAGGTTGTAGTCCTGGCTCTGGTGATGCACGACGTGCGCGGCCCAGAAGATGGCCACCTCGTGCCCGGCGCGGTGCAGCCAGTAGTAGCAGAAGTCGTAGAACACCAGCGCCAGCAGCCAGCCGACCGGCGACATCCAGAAGTCGTCGGCGTGCCAGAGCGACACCCAGGAGAACACCGCCGTGTAGATGCCGATGCGGAACAGGCGCGTCAGCACCGCCGTGATCTGGCTCAGCATGCCGAGCGAGATGCTGTTGATCGCGTCGTTCAGGCGGTAGGTGTTGCGGCCGCGCCAGGCGCCCCAGGCGATCTCCACCGCGATCAGCAGCAGGAACACGGGTGTGGCCAGCACGATGACCTGGCTGGGGGACAATTTCATGGCCCCATTGTCGCGCTGCTCAGGTCAGCGCGCCTCTCGCGTCAACCCGGATGATCTTGTCCACCCGGCCGTTTTCCAGGCCGCCGGTCACGCCTACCAGGAAATTGTGCAGGTTGACCGTCGGATCGCAGTGCCCGGGGATCAGCCAGATCGTCTCGTCCAGCCTCGGGATGCGCTGGTTGCCGCCCTTGGGCCGCAGCAGGCCGTGCTCGTCGCCGCCGTTGGCGTATTCCAGCTCGCCGGTCGGCTCGCGCGTCAGCACGAACGGCAGTCCGGAATCGATGGCGTGCGCCTTGTGGCCGGCGTCGCAGACGGCGTGCAGCAGGCCGGAGCTCATGACCTGCGACTTGACGAACAGCGCATGCTCGAACTGCGGCTGCGCCGGGTCGTGCGCATTGGCGGCGTAGTCGGCGTCCATGAACATGAACGAGCCGGCCTGCAGCTCGCCGTACACGCCGCTGGCGGCTTCGCACACCATGCTGCCGGTGCCGGCCCCGGTGACCAGGTCGACCGGGATGCCCTCGGCTTCGATCGTCTTGCGGGTGAACAGCACGTCCTGCACCGCCTGGCCGATCGCCTCGCGGCGCGCCTGCGGCGTGCGCAGGTGCTGGGCCCGCCCGTGATAGGCCTGCAGCCCGGCGAAACGCAGCGCGGGATGCTTCCGGATGGCGAGCGCCAGCTCCAGTCCGGCCCGGCCGGGGCGCACGCCGCAGCGGCCCTGGCCGACGTCGATCTCGATGAACACGTCGATGACGGCGGCGTCCCCGGTGCGGCGGCGGTCCGCCATGGCATTGGCCAGGCGGTGCACGCCTTCCACGCTGTCGACCGCGATGGCGAGCTGGCCCTGTTCGGCGGCGACGCGATGCGCCAGGTCCGCCACCCGCGCCAGCTTCGACGGCGCCACCACCTCGTTGCTGATGTAGACGTTGTTCACTCCGCCGGCCACCATGGCCTCGGCTTCGCTCGTCTTCTGCACGCAGACGCCGACGGCGCCCGCCTGCATCTGCAGCCGGGCGATGGCCGAGCTCTTGTGCATCTTGGCGTGGGGCCGCCAGCGCACGTCGTGCTTGCGGGCGAAGTCGGCCATGCGCGCCAGGTTGCGCTGCATGACGTCGAGGTCGACCACGAGGGCGGGGGTGTCGATCGCGGCGACGGGCTGGCCGATCAGGCGGCGCAGTTCGTCAGAAAGAGGTGTTTTCGTCGAAGGATGCATGGTCCAGGTGCTGGGTGTCCGACCAGCCCACGAGGGTGAAGCCCTCGGGCGTCCACAGCAGCCTGTTGATGGCGCCATTCGGCAGTTGCCACGTGCGCGGGGAGTTGACCTCCTGGCCCGTGGCGATGCGATAGAGCGTATCGAGCACCCCGCCGTGCGCGACCACGGCGATCTGCTCGCCGCGGTGGCGCGACGCCAGGTCGCTCATGGTGCGGGTGACGCGCTCGCGCAGTTGCAGCAGCGACTCGCCGCCTTCGGGCGGCTCCCACTCGGGGATGCGCCGCTTCCAGTTCTGCGCGTGCTCGGGCCAGGTCTGGTGGATTTCGTCGAAAGTCTTGCCCTCGAAGAGGCCGAAGCGCCGCTCGCGCAGCCCGGGATGGGCCACGACGGGGATGCGCTGCACGTCTCCGATGGCGCGGGCGGTTTCGTGCGCACGGCCGAGGTCGCTGGAGTAGATGGCGGCAAGCTGTTCGGAAGTGAGCGCGTGGCCCACCCGTCGGGCCTGCCAGCGGCCGGTGTCGTTCAGCTGGATGTCGAGCTGCCCCTGGATGCGCGCATCCACGTTCCAGGGCGTCTCGCCATGCCGGACGGCGATGATGCGCGTGGCTTCCATCAGCCCATTGTAGGGAGGGCTTTACAAGCGGCGCTACGAATTTTTTGCAGTCCGTGACGGGCGGCGGGGCTCAAAGCTTGATGACCTGCAGGCTCGGCAGGCCGGCCGGCTGCGGGAAATCCTCGTGGTCGAAGGCCCGGTCGCCCTCCGCGCTGGCCACGCCGGTGACGGCAAGATTGCGGAAATCGTGCAGCGATGCGTCCGCCAGGTGGGAGGGAACCACGTTCTGCAGCGCGTGCAGCATGTTGTCCAGCCGGCCGGGGAAGCGCTTGTCCCAGTCCTTGAGCATGGCGCCGACCTGCTTGCGCTGCAGGTTCTCCTGGCTGCCGCACAGCGTGCACGGGATGATCGGAAAGGCGCGCACCTCGGCCCAGCGCACCAGGTCCTTCTCGTTCACGTAGGCCAGCGGGCGGATCACCATGTGCCGGCCATCGTCGCTGACCAGCTTGGGCGGCATGCCCTTGAGCTTGCCGCCGAAGAACATGTTGAGGAACAGCGTCTGCAGCATGTCGTCGCGGTGGTGGCCCAGCGCGATCTTGGTGGCGCCCAGCTCATCGGCCACGCGGTACAGGATGCCGCGGCGCAGGCGGCTGCACAGGCTGCACATCGTCTTGCCCACGGGGATCTTGTCCTTGACGATGGAATAGGTGTCCTGCTCCTCGATGTGGAAGGGCACGCCGAGCGCCCGCAGGTAGGCCGGCAGCACGTGGGCGGGAAAGCCGGGCTGCTTCTGGTCCAGGTTCACCGCCACGATGTCGAAGTGCACGGGCGCGCGCTGCTGCATCTTCAGCAGGATGTCGAGCAGGGCGTAGCTGTCCTTGCCGCCCGACAGGCAGACCATGACCTTGTCGCCCTCTTCGACCATGTTGTAGTCGCCGATGGCCTGGCCGACCAGCCGGCACAGCCGCTTTTCGAGCTTGTGGTTCTCCCGCTCGATGCGGCGGTCCGCCTCGTGGGGGGCGGGTTCGGTTTCGATCCAGACGGCGCTCATGGCGGGCATTTTCTCATCCGGACGCGGATCCCGCCCAATCGATGCGCCGGCGTCTGTCCGGCGGGGCCCCGGCCACTGCTGACCTGTGCGACCATGGCCGGCATGAAGCTCCTGCTGAACGCCTTCGCCTTCATCCACGGGTGCCTGGCGTTGCTGTTCTCGCTGGCCGCCCTGGTGCTGATCGCCCTGGGCACCTACGTCGGCTGGCAGGGACTGATGCAGGGCTTCGGCCGCGGCGCCGCCCAGGAAATCATCGAAGCGGTCGGCCTGCTGGCCGCCGCGGTGGTGGCCCTGCAGATCGCCCAGACCATGGTGGAGGAGGAGGTCCTGCGCGGCGCGCACATCAGCGCCCCCACCCGGGTGCGGCGTTTCCTCTCGCGCTTCTTCGTGGTGGTGACGGTGGCCCTGGCCATCGAAGGCCTGGTGGCGACCTTCAAGGCGGTGCACGAGGACCTCTCGCTGCTGCTCTACGTGGCGGCGCTGCTGCTCGGCACCGCGGCACTGGTGGCGGCCTGGGGTGTGTTCATCCGGTTCAACCGGTATGCCGAGGACGTGGAGCCGGAGGCGATGCAGGAAGTCAAGCGCGAGGACCAGAAGCTGAAGGAGCCGTGAACGCCTGCGAGGCGCCCGGCTCGCCGCAGGACTGCAGTTAGACTCCGCGCAGGGTGTCCTTCCGCCGGGAGGACAGGTTTTCGCGCAGGTCGGGCCGCCGCGCGGCCTCCGCACGCCTGTCCCCGCGCCCGATGCCCCTGCTGCTTGCGTTCGTCGTCCTCCTGCCGCTCGTGCCCGGGGTGGTGCTGACGTATGTCACGGGACGCTCGATGCAACCGGCCCGCCGGCGCCTCTCCGCCTGGGTGGCCGGTGTCGTGGCGGGGCTGGCGCTGTTGCTGCTGCTGCAGATGGCGCCCGCCGTGTTCGCCGGGCAGACGCTGCTGCTGCACCTCGACTGGCTCCCGCAGGCGGGCCTGAACCTCGGGTTCCGCCTCGACGGGTTGTCGCTGCTGTTCGGCATCCTGATCACGGCCATCGGCGTGCTGATCGTGCTGTATGCGGCCTGGTACCTCGCCCCCGACGACCCCGCCGGCAAGCTCTACGCGCTGCTGATGCTTTTCATGGCCGCCATGCTCGGCGTGGTGCTCTCGGACAACCTGCTGATGCTGGTGGTGTTCTGGGAGCTCACCAGCGTGTCGTCCTTCCTGCTGGTGGGCTACTGGGGCCACCGCGCGGACGCCCGGGCCGGCGCGCGCATGGCGCTGGCCGTCACCGGCGGGGGCGGCCTGGCGATGCTGGCCGGCATCATCCTGCTGGGCCAGGTGGGCGGCAGCTACGAGCTGTCGGTGCTGCTGGAGCGGGGCGACGTGGTGCGGGCGCATCCGCTGTACCCGGTGATCCTGGCGCTGGTGCTGGTCGGCTGCTTCACCAAGAGCGCGCAGGTCCCCTTCCATTTCTGGCTGCCCGAAGCGATGGCAGCGCCCACGCCCGTATCGGCCTACCTGCACTCGGCGACGATGGTGAAGGCCGGCGTGTTCCTGCTCGCCCGGCTGTACCCCATCCTCGGCGGCACCGAGATGTTCCAGTTCTGGGTGGCCGGCGCTGGACTGGTGACGCTGGCCTATGCGGCGTACGCGGCCGTGTTCAAGCACGACCTCAAGGGGCTGCTGGCCTATTCGACCATCAGCCACCTGGGGCTGATCGTCTTCCTCATCGGGCTGAACTCGCCGCTGGCCAAGGTGGCGGCGGTGTTCCACATCCTGAACCACGCCACCTTCAAGGCCTCGCTGTTCATGACCGCCGGCATCATCGACCACGAGACGGGGACGCGCGACATGCGCAAGCTCGCCGGCCTGCTGCGCTTCATGCCGTGGACGGCCACGCTGGCGATGGTGGCCGCGGCGGCCATGGCCGGCGTGCCGCTGGCCAACGGCTTCCTGTCCAAGGAAATGTTCTTCGATGCGGCCCTGCATGCGTCGGGCGGCCCCTGGGGCTGGCTGGTGGCCGCGGTGGCCGTCTTCTTCGGCATCTGTTCGGTCGCCTACTCGCTGCGCTTCATCCACGACGTCTTCTTCAACGGCGAACCGCGCGACCTGCCCAAGCCGCATCCGCACGAGCCGCCGCTGTTCATGAAGCTGCCGGTGATCGTGCTCGTCGCGGTGTGCCTGCTGGTCGGCGTGTTCCCGGCGCAGACGCTGGGGCCGCTGGTGCGGGCGGCGGCGACGGCCGTGGTGCACGGGCCGCTGCCCGACTACCACCTGGCCCTGTGGCACGGCTTCAACCTGCCGCTGGCCATGAGCGGCATCGCGCTGGTGGGCGGCGCGCTCATGTACGCCGTGCTGCAGCGCCGCTTCCGGCTGCACCGGCACCGCCCGCCGCGCCTCTCCGGCCGGCTGCTGTTCATGAAGTCCCTGGGAGCGCTGGACGCCGCGGCGCGGCGGGTGACGCGGCTCTCCGAGAACGGCTCGCTGCAACGCTACGTGGCGGTGCTGCTGGCGAGCGGCATCGCGGTGGCGGCCTGGGCCGTGCTGCGCCAGGGGGCGGGTGTCGCGGCCGGCACCCGTGCCTTGCTGCCCGCCTCGCCGCTGGCGATCGTGTTGTGGGGCATCCTGCTGGCCGCCGGCGCCGCGCTGGTGCTGGGCCACCGCGAGAGGCTGCGCGCGGTGGTGTTCGCCGGGGTGGTGGGCCTGGTGACCGCCATCACCTTCGAGGCGCTGTCCGCGCCCGACCTGGCGCTGACGCAACTGGCGGTGGAAGTCGTGTCCACCGCGCTGCTGCTGATGGGCCTGGCGCTGCTGCCGCGCACGACACCGCGCGAATCGGGCGCGCTGCGCCGCACGCGCGATGCCGTCCTGGCCGGCTTCGGCGGCGCCGGTGTGGGCTGGCTCGCCTGGCTGGCGCTCACGCGCGACCACGATTCCCTCTCCTGGTACTTCCTGGACAAGTCCGTGCCCGAAGGCGGCGGCGCCAACGCCGTGAACGTCATCCTGGTCGACTTCCGCGGCTACGACACCTTCGGCGAGATCACCGTGCTGGGCATCGCCGCGGTCGGCGTGCTGGCGATGCTCGATGGCTGGCGGGCGCGCCGCGAACGCACCGACGTGGGTGGCTTGCCGTGGTCGTTCGGCCGCCCCTCGCTGATGCTGCGCGTCGGCGCGGGCTTCGTGCTGCCGCTCGCCCTGGCGGTGTCGGCGTACATCTTCTGGCGCGGCCACAACCTGCCGGGCGGCGGCTTCATCGCGGGCCTGGTCACCGCGGCCGCGCTGGTGCTGCAGTACATGGCGTCCGGCCAGTCGCAGGCGGAGGCGCGGCTGGGCGGCGACACCAGCGTGCGCTTCACCCGCTGGATCGCTTCGGGGCTGGCGATCGCGGGCCTGACGGGCATCGGCGCGTTCGCCTTCGGCCGGCCCTTCCTCACCAGCGCGTATGCGCACCCGGTGCTGCCGATCCTCGGCGAGGTCGGCCTCGCCACCGCGGCGCTGTTCGACCTGGGCGTCTACTGCACGGTGGTGGGCGCGACCTTGCTGCTGGTCTCCACCCTCGGCGCCGCCAGCAAGGAAGGCTTCAAGAAATGATCCTGTCCCTGGAGTTCCTGCTGGCGAGCGGCATCGGCTGGACGACGGCCTGCGCCATCTACCTGATGCTGCGCGGGCGCACCTTCCCGGTGGTCCTGGGGCTGACGCTCCTCGGCTACGCCGTGAACGTCTTCATCTTCGCGATGGGACGGCTGTGGGTCGGCATGCCGCCCATCCTCGATGGCACGCGGCCGGCCGCCGACCCGTTGCCGCAGGCGCTGGTGCTGACCGCCATCGTGATCGGCTTCGCCACGACGGGGCTGGTGATCGAGATGGCGCTGCGCAGCCGGCACGAGGCGGGCAGCGACCATGTCGACGGCGCGGAGCCCGGTGCCGACGCGGAGCCGCGGCCATGAAGGAACTGCTGCTGGCCCACCTGCCGGTGCTGCCCGTGCTGCTGCCGCTGTTCACGGCGGCGCTGCTGCTGGCGATCGGCGACGGCGCCGGGGCGCATGGTTCGCGCGCGCTGCATCGCGCCCGCATCGTGTCCATGGCCTCGGCCCTGCTCGGGCTGCTGCTCGCGGCCGCGCTGGTGCTGCAGGCCCACGGCGGCGAATGGAGCGTCTACCGCATGGGCGACTGGCCGGCGCCGTTCGGCATCGTGCTGGTGGTGGACCGCCTCTCCGCGCTGATGGTGCTGCTGACCCAGCTGCTGGCCGCGCCGGTGATCGCTGAACGGCGCCTTCGTCACCGGCGACCTGTTCAACCTGTTCGTGTTCTTCGAGGTGCTGCTGATCGCGTCGTACGTGCTGCTGGTGCACGGCCAGGGACGCGAGCGCTTCCGCTTCGGCGTGCCCTACGTGGTGCTCAACCTCGTGGCCTCGTCCCTGTTCCTGGTGGGCGTCGCCCTCATCTACGCGGTGACCGGCACGCTGAACCTGGCCGACCTCGCGCTGCGGGTGGCGCAGGTGCGCGGCACCGAAGCGGGGCTGCTGCAGGCCGGCGGCATGCTGCTGCTGGTGGTGTTCGGCTTCAAGGCGGCGCTGTTGCCGTTGCACCTGTGGTTGCCCCACACGTATGCAGCGGCCTCGGCGCCCGTGGCGGCGCTGTTCGCCCTGATGACGAAGGTGGGCGTGTACGCGATCCTGCGGGTGCACGGCGTGGTGTTCGGCGCGCAGGCGGGCGAGTCCGCGCTGCTGGCCGAACCCTGGCTGCTGCCGCTCGCGCTGGCCAGCAGCGTCGTCGCGGTGCTCGGCGCCATCGCCGCCAACACCATGCCCCGCCTCGTCGCGTGGCTGACGATCGCCTCGGTCGGCACCATCCTCGCGGCGGTGGGGCTGTTCACCACTGCCGCCTGGTCGGCGGCCATGTTCTACCTGGCCAACAGCACGCTCGTGATCGCGGCGCTGTTCCTGTTGTCGGAACTGGTGGGCGCGCAGCGCGGCGAGGTCGGCGAACGGCTGGAGCCGGCCGGACCGGTGGCGCAGCCGGACCTGCTGGGGACCATGCTGCTGCTGCTGGCGGCCTCCGTCATCGGGCTGCCGCCGCTGCCCGGCTTCCTGGGCAAGCTCATGATCCTGCAGGCGGCCGACGGTGCCGCGGCGCCCTGGCTGTGGACCGTGGTGCTGCTGGTGGGCTTCCTGTCGCTGCTGGGGCTGGCGCGGGCCGGCAGCGTGCTGTTCTGGGCCGTGGAGCCGGGGCGGGGCGGCGGTGCGTCGGGCGCCAGCCCGCGCCTGCTGGCGGCCACCCTGTGGCTGGTGGGTGCGATGCTGGTGATGAGCGCGGCGGCCAGTCCGCTGCAGCGCTATACCGACGCCGCCGCGCGCCAGCTGGCCGATGTCACCGGGGCGGCCCGCGCGGTGCTCGGGCCGCAACTGGGCGAGGGCGCGGTGCGGCGCTACCGGCCCGAGGACGCCTTGCAGAAGGAAGGAACCCGTCGATGAATCCGCAACCGCCCGCCGTCCGCCGCTGGCTGGCCCACCCCTGGCTGTCGCTGTTCATCGCCGCGGGCTGGCTGCTGCTGCAGGGATCGCTCGCGCCGGTGCACTGGATCTGGGCCGTCGTGTTCGGGCTGGTGCTGCCGTGGGCGGCGCACGACTTCATCGGGCCGGCGCGCCGCGTGCGGCCGTCGTGGGGCATGCTCCGGCTGGTCTTGACGGTGTCCTGGGACATCGTCGTCGCCAACGTCGCGGTCGCGCGGCTCGTGCTCGACCCGACCCGCCAGCCGCGCCCGGCCTGGCTGCGGGTGCGCCACGGGCTCGACGATCCGCGCGCCGTCGTGCTGCTGGCCACGATCATCACCACCACGCCCGGCACGGTGTCGTGCGTGATCGAGGAAGAGCGCGGGGAGATCCTGGTGCATGCGCTGGATGCCCCCGACGCGGATGCGGTCGCGGCGGACATCGTGCAGCGCTACGCGGCGCCGCTGCGGGAGATCTTCCGATGATCGGCTGGGCCGTCGACTACGCCATCGTCGCCATCGCGATCGGCATGGCGCTCACCGCGTGGCGGCTGGTGGCCGGCCCCTCGTCGGTGGACCGGGTGCTGGCGATCGACACGCTGTACATCAATACGGTGGCCCTGGTCATCCTGCTGGGCCTGCGGCTGTCGTCCGACCTGCTGTTCGAGGCCGCATTGCTGATCGCGCTGCTGGGGTTCGTCTCCACCGTGGCGCTGGCACGCTTCGTCGCCCGCGGCGACGTCATGGAGTGAGCATGGAAACACTGGCGCTGCATCCCCTCATCGAGGCGGCCATCGCGCTGTTGCTGGTCGTCGGCGGCACGTTCAGCCTGGTCGGCGCGATCGGGCTGGCGCGCTTTGCCGACTTCTACATGCGGCTGCACGCGCCGACCAAGGCCAGCACCCTCGGAGTGGGGGGCGTGCTGCTGGCCAGCATGCTCTGGCACTGGGGCGGCGGCGCCTGGGCCCTGCGCGAATTGCTGATCACGCTGTTCCTGTTCGTCACCGCGCCCATTTCGGCCAACCTGATGGCGCAGGCGGCGCTGCACCTGCGCCTGCCTTCGCGGGCGGAGCCGCCGGAGGACCTGGACCGCAGCTGAAGGGCGCCGGGCGCCGCTACCACTGCCCGGTCTCGACCCGGATCGCCACCTCGCAGTCCTCGAAGATCTCCAGCTTGACGATGCGAACGCGCACGCCCAGCACGCCGGGCAGCTGCATCAGCCGGTGCGCCAGCTTGCCGATCAGCGTCTCCAGCAGGTTCACGTGCACCGCGGTGCATTCCTCGATGACGATGCGCCGCACCTTGCGGTAGTCGAGGACGTGGGTGATGTCGTCGTCGCTGGGCAGCAGGGGCTGCGTGCCGAGGTTGAGTTCCGCATCCACGCGGATCGGCTGGGGCGCGCTCTTCTCGTGGTCGAGGATGCCGAGGCTGGCGTCGAAGCGGAGGCCTTCCAGCGTGAGAATCTGCGTGCCGGCTTTGCTCATTTTTTTGATCAGTTGGGGTCAGAGCACATTTGCTTCGCAAATCGTGATCTGACCCGCAAATCTACATGAGGGAAAAATCGCGGTCGAACTTCATGAGGTGCTGGCCGCCGTCGACCAGCAGCGTGGTGCCGGTGATCGAGGCGTTCTCCAGCGCGAACCGCACCGCGGATGCCACGTCTTCCGGCGTGGACGAGTGGCCCAGCGGCGACAGCTTGTGCAGCTGTTCGAAGCGCTCCTGCGACAGCAGGTGGCTGGTGAGCGTGAGGCCGGGCGCGACGCCGACCACGCGCAATTCCGGCGCCAGTGCCTGGGCCAGCAGCGTGGTCGCGGCTTCCAGCGCGGCTTTCGACAGCGTGTAGCTGAAGAAGTCGGGATTCGGGTTCCACAGTTTCTGGTCCAGCAGGTTCACCACCGCGCCCTGCGCGCCGCGCTGCTTCAGGTGCGCGGCCAGCAATTGCGCCAGCAACACCGGCGCCGCTGTGTTGCTGGCCAGGTGCGCCGCCATCGATGCGAAACTGAAACTCTGCGCGCTGTCGTGCTCGAAGCGCGAGGCGTTGTTGACCACGGCGTCCAGCCCGCCGAAGCGGTCCAGCACCTGCTGCATCAGCGCGCGGACCTGCGCCTCGTCGCCCAGTTCGGCCTGGAAGACCTCGGCCGCCGCATGCTGGCCGCACTCCGACGCCGTCTGCCGCGCCTCAGCGTCCGAGCCGCGAAAGTGCACGGCCACCTGCCAGCCGGCGCGCGCCAGGTCCAGCGCGATGGCGCGGCCCAGCCGGCGGGCGGCGCCGGTGACGAGGACGGTGCGCACGGGAGCGAGGCTCATTCGCGGACAATCGGGCGGTGGACCAAGATGCATCCAGTGTAACGAGCGCGGTGCGCAAACTCATCGGGGAGCAGGTGGCGCGCAGCGGCGGCTGGCTGCCGTTCGACCGCTACATGGCGCTGGCGCTCTATGCGCCCGGCCTGGGCTATTACGCCAATGCCTCGCGCAAGTTCGGCACCATGCCGGGCTCCGGCAGCGATTTCGTCACCGCGCCCGAGATGAGCCCGCTGTTCGGCCGCATGCTGGCGGTGCAGGTGAGGGAGGCGCTGGAGCAGACCGGAACGCACGAGGTGTGGGAGTTCGGCGCCGGTTCCGGCGCCCTGGCCGTGGAGTTGCTCGAGACGCTGGGCGAGCGCGTGCGCCGCTACACCATCGTCGAGCTCTCGGCCAGCCTGCGGGCGCGCCAGCAGCAGGCCCTGGCTGCCTTCGGCCCGCGGGTCACCTGGGCCGACCAGCTGCCCGAGACGATCGAGGGCGTGGTGGTCGGCAACGAGGTGCTGGATGCGATGCCGGTCAAGCTGCTGGCACGCCGCAACGGCGCCTGGCACGAACGCGGCGTCGCGCTGCAGGGCGGCAGGCTCGCCTGGTCGGAGGTGCCGACGCACCTGGTGCCGCCGGTCGTCCCGGCCGGCACCGGCGACTACGTGACGGAAGTGCATCACCAGGCCGAGGCGTTCATGCGCACGCTGGCGGAGCGGCTGGTGGCCGGTGCGGCCTTCTTCATCGACTACGGCTTCCCGGAAGCGGAGTACTACCACCCGCAGCGCAGCATGGGCACGGTGATGTGCCATCGCGGCCACCTGGCGGATGCGGATCCGCTGGACGCTCCCGGCGAAAAGGACATCACCGCGCACGTCAATTTCACCGGCATCGCGGTGGCGGCGCAGGAGGCGGGGCTGCCCACCCTGGGCTATGCGTCGCAGGGCCGCTTCCTGGTGAACTGCGGCATCGGCGAGGCGATGGCGGCCCTTCCCGTGCAGGACCAGGTCGCGGCCCAGCGCCTGGTCGCGGACCACGAGATGGGCGAGCTGTTCAAGGTGATCGGATTCCAACGCGGCGCGTTCTGGGACGCGATCGGGTTCCGGACGGGCGACCGCACGCATACGCTTTGAAATTGCGGGCACACTTCCCATCATGATCCGCTGGATGATCGTCGTCTTTCTCGCGCTGGTGCTGATCAGCTGGTTCGCGCCCGCGCTGCAGAAACTCGGCTTCGGCCGGCTGCCCGGCGACCTGCGCTTCAAGCTGTTCGGCCGGGAGATGTTCCTGCCGTTCACTTCCACCATCCTGCTCAGCCTGCTGGCGGCGGGCATCGCCAAATTCCTCTGAACCGATGAAAGCCTGCATCGACATCGGCGGCACCAAGGTCGCCGTCAGCCTGAACACCGGCGCCGGGCTCGACCTGCTGGCCCGCCGCAGCGAACCCACGGCCAAGACCGGCGCCAACGACGCGCTCGCCGTGCAGGTGATCCGCATGGTGGACGAAGCGTGCGCGGAACTGGGCGTGGACCCGTCGCGCGTGCAGCGCGCCGGCGTCTCCTCCGCCGGGCCGTTCGTGCTGCGCGCGGGGATGGTGGAGCTGGCCAGCCCCAACATCTGCGGCGGCCTCGCCGGGCCGGCGCGCGGCCTGCCGAACGACTGGATGACGGCGACGCTCGAGGCGCCGCTGCGCCGCCGCTTCGGCGAAGTGCGCGTCGAGAACGACTGCATCGGCGCGCTGGAGGCCGAGCGCCGCTGGGGCGCGCTGCAGGGCTACGAACATTGCGGCTACGTGACCTGGAGCACGGGCGTCGGCATGGGCTTCTGCGTCGACGGCCGCGTGCTGCGGGGCAAGAACGGCAACGCCGGCCATGGCGGCCACATGTTTGTCAGCGACAACGACGACGCGCTGTGCGGCTGCGGCAACGTCGGCGACGTGGAGGCGCTGGTGGCCGGCAACGCGGTGGCGCGCCGCTTCGGCGCCGATGCGGCGACGCTGCTGCAGCAGGCGCGCGGCGGCGACGCGGCCGCCATCCGCACGGTCGATGAACTGTGCCGCGTGATGGGCCGCGCGCTCTACAACGTGGTCGTGGTGCTGGACCTGCAGCGCATCAGCCTGGGCGGCAGCGTGTTCACCAACAACGCCGGCTACCTGCTGCCGCGACTGCAGGCGCAGGTGCAGGGCAAATTGCCCGCCCTGACGGGTGGCTTCGAACTGGTGCCCGCGGGGCTGGCCGAACGCGTGGGCGACTACGCCGCGCTCGCGCTGCTGGGCTGATCAAGTACCGCCGCCACCGCCTCGGTGCGGGCCTGCTGGATGCGCTCGCCGATCCTGGGGCCTTCCAGGCCCTGGTCCCGCGCCGCCTCGGCGATCTCCGCCGTCGACACGCCCTGCGCCGCCCGCAGCGCGCCGAGCAGGCGCTGCCGCTGCGGATAGGGCCGCTCCTCCAGCCCCAGGCGGCCGCGTGCATCGCACTCGCAAGCCAGCAGGATCAAGTCGAAGCGCTGCGGCTTGCGAAAGGCGTCGCAGCGTTCCAGCAGCCGCACGATGGCGGCGGCGCCGAACTCGCCGCTGCGATGGATGTTGCCGTGCTCGCGCGCCACCACGTCGGCCAGTTCGCGGCAGTCGTTGGGCACGCGCAGCCGGTTGCACAGGGTCTGCAGCAGTTTCGCGCTGCGTTGCTCATGGCCGATGTGCTTGGGCAGCATCTCCGCGGGCGTGGTGCCCTTGCCGAGGTCGTGCGTCAGGCAGGCAAAGCGCACCGGCAGCGGCGCATCGAGCCGCGCGCCCATGTCCAGCACCATCATGTTGTGCACGCCGGTGTCCACCTCGGGGTGGTAGTCGGCGCGCTGCGGCACGCCCCACAGGCGGTCCACCTCGGGCAGCACGCGCGCCAGCGCACCGCAGGCGCGCAGCACGTCGAACATGCGGGACGGGCTGGCTTCCATCAGGCCGCGGGCGAGCTCCTGCCAGACGCGCTCGGGCACCAGGTGGTCGGCCTCGCCGTCCTCCACCATCGCGCGCATCAGCTCCAGCGTTTCCGGCGCGACCGTGAAGTCGCTGAAGCGCGCGGCGAAGCGGGCCACGCGCAGGATGCGCACCGGGTCTTCGCGGAACGCGTCGGTGACATGCCGCAGCACGCGGGCCCGCAGGTCGCGCTGGCCGCCGTGCGGGTCGATCAGCGCGCCGTCGCCGGCCTGTGCAATGGCGTTGATGGTGAGGTCGCGCCGGCCCAGGTCCTGCTCCAGCGTGACGTCGGGCGCGGCGTGGACGGTGAAGCCCTGGTAGCCGCGGCCGGTCTTGCGCTCGGTGCGCGCGAGCGCGTATTCCTCGCGCGTTTCCGGATGCAGGAAGACGGGGAAGTCCTTGCCGACCGGCAGGAAGCCGGCCTCGATCATCTGTTCGGGCGTCGCGCCGACGACCACCCAGTCCTGGTCCTGGACCGGCAGGCCCAGCAAGGCGTCCCGCACCGCCCCGCCCACGCGGAAAGTTCGCATGGGCGCAGTGTAGCGAGGAGTCCGGCTCTACCTCGCGGCGCGGTACGGTTCGTCCATCGCGACGAAGTCATGCTCCGCCAGCGCCTCGTCCATCCAGGCCTTCACGCCGGGCAGGGCGCACACGCGGCGGATGTAGTCGGTGACGGCGCCCGGCACCGGCAGGCCGTAGTTGCGGATGCGCATGCACACCGGCGCATAGAAGGCGTCGGCGATCGTGAAGTCGCCGAACAGCATCGGCCCGCCGTGCTGCTGCAGCAGGCCGGTCCACATCTCGCCGATGCGCTGCACGTCGCTGCGCACGCCGGCCTGGTCGCGCCAGACGACGGCGCCCACCTGCGGCAGCGAGGCTTCGATGTTCATCGGGCAGTGGCTGCGCAGGGCGCCGAAGCCCGAATGCATCTCCGCCACCACGCTGCGGGCACGGGCCCGCACCTTTGCATCGCGCGGCCAGAGCTGGCGGTCGGGAAATTTCTCCGCCACGTATTCGGCGATCGCCAGGCTGTCCCAGATGGCCAGGCCTTCGTCCACCAGCACCGGCACGCGGCCCGCCGGATTGACCTTCAGCACCTCGTTCTTGAAATGCGAGTCGCCCTCGAAGGAGTCGAAGCGCACCATGCGCTCCTCGAACGGGATGCCGGCCTGCTTGAGCAGCACCCACGGCCGCATGGACCACGACGAATAGTTCTTGTTGCCGATGTACAGGGCGAGCATCGCGTCCTCCGCGGTTGGAATGGCCGGATGCTAGCGGCACCGCGGCGGGCATTGATGCAAAAACCGCCCCGGATTGATGTTCAGTCGTCCTTCGACGGGGGATCGTCCTTGCGCAGGCCGAGGCGGCGGAAGGGGCCGATCAGGCTGAGGATGCCGAGCACCAGCAGGGTGCTGACGATGGCCGTGACTTCGCGGCCCAGCCCCGCGGCCATGCCGATGGCGGACGTCATCCAGATGCCCGCGGCGGTGGTGAGGCCGCGCACGTGTTCCTCGGTGGGCAGCTTCAGGATGCTGCCGGCGCACAGGAAGCCGACGCCGGCCAGCAGCCCCTGCAGCACGCGGCTCAGTGCCTCGGGCCCCATGCCGCTGTGCATCGGCACGAACACCACCAGCGCCGAGCCGGCGGCCACCAGCATGTGGGTACGGATGCCGGCCTCCTTGCCGGCGCGCTCGCGCTGCAGTCCGAGGAGGCCGCCCAGGAGCGCGGCCAGGCCGAGGCGCACCACCAGGCGCGTGAGGTGCTCCACGTCGTGGATGTCGGCGAATTCCGCGGTGACGGTGTTGCGGATGGTGTCCCAGGTGCCCATCCGCAAAATCTATCAGGGTAATTCGCCGTTGGGGCCGGGTTGGGACGAATCGCGTGGCCCGATCACGCCCAGCCGCGCCTTCAGGGACTGCGGCTGGCCGGTGAACATCGCGGCGTAGAGGGTGGCGTTGGACACCACCTTCTTCACGTAGTCGCGGGTTTCGGTGAACGGGATGGTCTCGGCCCAGGCGGCGCCTTCCACCACGGAGCCGTTGCGCCAGGCGCGCGGGCGGCTGGGGCCGGCGTTGTAGGCGGCCGCGGCCAGGGGCATGGAGCCGCCGAAGTCGTCCAGCACCAGCTTCAGGTAGCCGGTGCCGATGGCGATGTTGGTGTCGCGGTCGGTCAGCTGGTCCGCCCGGAAGCCACGCAAGCCGATCTTGTTGGCCGTCCAGCGGGCGGTGGCGGGCATCACCTGCATCAGGCCGGAGGCGCCGACGCTGGAGCGCGCGTCCATGATGAAGCGGCTTTCCTGCCGGATCAGGCCGTAGACGTAGCCCGGGTCCAGGCCGATCTCCGCGCTGCGGCGCAGCACCGATTCGCGGAACGGCGTGGGAAAGCGCTGCTCGACGTCGAAGCTGGTTTTCGTGCGCTCGCTGGTGTTGATGCAGCGGTCCCACACCTCGCGGTCGCAGGCGAACTGCGCCGCGGCCAGCAGCTCGCGCTCCGTCATGCCGCCGGGCCGGTGCAGGTTGGTGGTGTAGTTCCACTCGCGCACGCCCTCGGGCCGCAGCCCGATGGCGATGGCGAAGATCGCGCGGTTCAGCCCGGGGTCCTGCCGCGCCGCCTTCTTCTCTTCCTCCGTCAGCGGCGCCGGCCGGACCGGCACGGTGACCTTTTGGCCCAGCTCCTCCAGCGCCAGCTGTTCGTAGAACCCGCGTGGCGACGCGATGGACTCCAGCAGCTTCTGCGCTTCGGCGCGGTGCGCCTCGGAGGGGCCGCCGACCAGCAGCGCCCTGGCCTTCCAGTAGACCCAGCCGCTCTCGGCCTGCGCCTCGTCGCTCATCGCGTTGATGGCTTCGAGGATGTTGCGCCAGTCGATGCCCTGCGGCGCGCGCAGCGCCGCGCGCACCTTCCAGGCCAGGAGTTCGTCGCTCAGGAACTTGTCGCGCTGCACCTTGGAGAAGTACGCATTCGCCTCCGGGTCCAGCCGCTGCGCGGCGCGCCGGCCGATCACGCCCCAGATCCAGTCGCGCTCTTCCGGGTGCACCTGCGGTCCCCACTTGCTTTCCAGCTGCAGCGCGGCGTTCCCGGCGTCCGCTGTCGCCAGCTTGATCAGCGCCAGGCCCACCATCTCGCGGCGCACGCGCGAAGCAGCGAACACGCGGCTGGTGAGGAACCGGATGGGGCTCGCGTTCAGCTCGGCCAGCATGGGCAGGGCTTCGGGATGGACGATTTCCAGTGCGGCGGCGGCGGCCTTGGGGCGGTTGGCTTCGATCGACTGGCGCGCCTTGCGCCAGGCGTCCGCCTGCGTCATCCGCCGGGGGCCGACGGGGTTGGCGATCAGCGCGGCGGCGGCGGCGGTGCAGCCCTCGTCGGCGTCGCGTTGGCCCAGCCAGTTGCGGCGCACTTCGTCGGCGATCGCCGAACCGGCGGCCGGGCCTTCCTGCAGGAACTTCGCCAGCAGGGCGTAGCAGCGGACCTCGCGGTCGTCGTTCATCCGGAACCTGGGATATTCCTGGGCGAACAGGTCCCAGTTGCGCTGCTTGCCGAGGACGAGCAGCCAGTCGTTGCGCAACCGGTCTTCCTGGTAGGTCCCGGGGAAGCGCGCGAAGAACTGGCGCACCTCCTCGGGAGGGGCGGTCTCCAGGCGCAGGCTCAGCTCCCAATAGGCGGCCCAGGCCTCCAGCGGATGGCCCTGCGCCTGCGGCAGCAACTGGGCCAGGCGGGCCTGGTTGCCCTGGCGGAAGGCCTGCGCCATCTCGAGCAGCACGTCGTCCCGCGGCTGGGCTTGCACGCAACCTGCGAAGGCGATGGCAAGGGATGCCAGAATCGTTCTCAACTTCATCGGGAAATTATGGACAGTTCGGATCAAAAAAAGCTGGTGCGCAAAAAGCTGATCGAGCAGCGGCTGGCCATGCCGGACCGTCACCACCGCGCCGAGCAACTCCAGCGGGTGATGCGGATCTGGCTGGTGGGCCGCCCCGACACCGTGATCGGCGCCTACTGGCCGATCAAGGGCGAATTCGACCCGCTGCCGGCGCTGCATCGGTGGAAGGAAGACGGCGAGCTGCTCGACCAGCCGCAGCTGCGTCGCATCGGCCTGCCGGTGGTGGACAAGCTCCATCGGACCCTGAAGTTCCACGCATGGTTCCCGGGTTGCCCGATGGAGGAAGACGCCTACGGTATCCCAAAACCGAAGGACACGGAGGTCGTGGTGCCAACCTTGCTGTTCGTGCCGTGCGTCGGCTACGGCGTGGGCGGCTACCGCCTGGGGTATGGCGGCGGCTTCTACGACCGCACCCTGGCCCAGCTGCGGCCGAAGCCGTACACCGTCGGGCTGGGCTTCGCGGCCGGCTTCCTGCCCAACCTGCAGCCGGAGCCGCACGACGTGGCGCTGGACGCGATCCTCAACGAGATGGGGGCGGTGTGGCCGATGGAGCTGGACGAGGATTAGTCCCCGGCCCTCAATCCATGTCGTCCACGGTATCCGGGTCCGGCACCTCGCCGATCACCTGGCGGGTGATGCGGCTCTGGGTCATGAGCCAGTCGCAGAAGGCCCGCACCTCCGGCCGCTGCGGGGTGCGCGGGCCGATGATCAGCCAATAGGCCATCGGCGAATCCATCCGCAGCTGGGGCAGGGGCTCCAGCAGGTCGCCGTTGGCCAGGCTCTCGGCCACCAGGGGCAGGCGGGCGAGCACCACGCCCTGGCCGGTGAGCGCGGCCTGGACCATCTGGTAGGCGTAGTTGAAATAGAGCCAGCGCTTGGGCTGCAGCTTCGACAGACCATGCTCGTCGAACCAGCGCCGCCACGTCAGCCACTCCAGGTGCGTCTGGTGCGCATCGCCGGCTTCGATCAGGGTGAACTGCGCGACATCGGCCGGCTTCGCCAGCACCGCCCCGCCCTTGAGCAGCCACGGGCTGACCACTGGCGTGAGCTGTTCGCCGAACAGGCGGATCGCCTGCGGCGGCATCGACCCCATGGGTCCGTAGCGCAGCGCCATGTCGACGTCGGCCACCTCCAGGTCCAGCATGGAGTCGCTGGCGTCGATGCGGATGTCGATGTCCGGGTTGTCGCGCTGGAACTGCTCCAGCCGCGGGATCAGCCACATCGAGGCGAAGGAAGCGAAGGTGGTGAGCGCCACCGACCGGCGGCCCGCGCTCTGGCGGATCTGCCGCACGGTGTTGTCGATGCGCGGCAGCGACTGCGACACGGCCATCAGCAGCTGCGCTCCCGCGCCGGTGAGTTCCACGGCCCGCGTGTGCCGCAGGAACAGCGACACGCCGACCTCCTCTTCCAGCGACTGGATCTGCCGGCTGACGGCCGACTGCGTGAGCGCCATCTCCTCCGCGGCGGCGCGGAAATTCAGGTGGCGCGCGACGGCCTCGAAGGCCCGCAAGTGGCCGGCGGAGATCGGGCGGGTGCGCAAATGGGTCTGCGAATGCTGCATGGGCGGCTCGGGGATTGATGCGGATCCGGAATCAATAGCGTAGCTGGATTTCATTGGACCGCCAAGCGGGCGTGGACGATCATCTCATTCCGAAATGCCATCGCCGGAGAACGCCATGACCGCTGCTTCCACCACCGCCCACTCGCTCCAGTCCGCCCCCGCCACGCCGCTGCCGGGCACCTGGAAACTGGCGCGCGGCCGCGCGGTGACGCTGCGTCCGACGACCGACGGCATCCTGCGCATCGCCCATGGCCGGGTGTGGGCGACCATCGACGGACCCCACGGCGTCGGCCCCTCCGACTCCGGGGACCACGTGCTGGAGGTCGGCCGTGCGATGTACGTGCGGGCCGGCCAGCGCGTGGTGATCGAGACCTGGTCGCGCGAGACCGCCTCGTACTTCGCCTGGGACCCGGTGTTCGCCCCCGCGCCGCAGCCAGCCGCGCGGCCGCGCCTGAACCCCGCCATCGTGCTGCAGCCGCTGGCCGACCTGCGGGCCGCCGTGGGCCTGGGGTTGCGCGCGCTCGGCCAGCTGGCCGGCGGCGTGGCGCACCTGGCCTGGGACCTGGTGCGCGGCGGCAGCCGCGGCCTGCCCGGCAGGCGCCCGCACGGCGCGCCCGGTTGAGCCGGGGTGGCGCATGGCGGCGACCATAATCGCCGCCATGCCTGCCACTCCCGCGCCCGTTTCCCGTCCGCTCCATGTCGTCGTGATGGGCGTTGCCGGCTGCGGCAAGTCGCTGGTCGGCGCGCTGCTGGCGCAGCGCATGGGCATCGGCCTCGTGGAGGGCGACGATTTCCACCCGGAGCGCAACATCCGGAAGATGCGCGAGGGCGTGCCGCTCACCGACGACGACCGCGCCGACTGGTTGCGGCGGCTGGGGCAGGAGCTGCAGGCGCAGCCGCGCGGCGCGGTGCTCACCTGCTCGGCCTTGAAGCGTTCCTACCGCGACATGCTGCGTGCCGCGGTGCCCGACCTGTGCTTCCTGCACCTGGCCCTGTCGCAGCACCAGGCCATGGAGCGCGTGGCCGCCCGCACAGACCACTTCTATCCGCCCAGCCTGGTGGCCAGCCAGTTCGAGGCGCTGGAAGACCCGGCCGGCGAAGCAGGCGTGCACGTCACGGACGCCACCCAGCACATCGACCGCATCGTCGACGATGCCGAGCGTTGGTTCAAAATCGGGGCTGCCGCCCCTTCCGCAGGAACACCATGACCAAAGCATTCGCGAGCCAGTCCGACCTGGCCGACAAGAAAATCACCTTCGAGCAGCTGTCGCCGCATTGCTGGGCGTACACCGCCGAAGGAGACCCCAATTCGGGCGTGATCATCGGCGACAAGTTCATCATGGTCAGCGACGCCACGGCGACGCCGGCGATGGCGCGCGACCTGATCGCGCGCATCCGCACCGTCAGCGACAAGCCGATCAAGTACGTGCTGCTCACGCACTACCACGCCGTGCGCGTGCTGGGCGCCAGCGCCTATGCGGCCGAGGGCGCCACGGAAATCATCGCGAGCCAGGGCACCTACGAGCTGATCGTCGAGCGCGGCAAGGAGGACATGCAGTCCGAGATGGACCGCTTCCCGCGCCTGTTCCGCAACGCCGAGACCGTGCCGGGCCTGACCTGGCCGACGATGGTGATCGGCGGCGGCGACCCGGTGCGCGGCGAAGTGCCGGGCAAGCTGTCGGTGGACCTGGGCGGCGTGCGGGTGCAGATCTGGTCGCCCGGCCCCGGCCACACGCGCGGCGACACCATCGCCTGGGTGGAAGAGGAGAAGGTGCTGTTCTCCGGCGACCTGGTGGAATACAACGCCGGCGTCTACACCGGCGACGCGCAGCTGGAGGAATGGCCGGCCACGCTGGAGGCGTTGCGCGCGCTGCGCGCCGAGGCGCTGGTGCCGGGCCGCGGCGAGGCGATGAAGGGCAATGCCAACGTGAACCTGGCGCTCGACTACACCAAGCGCTGGGTCGAGACGCTGTTCCAGTGCGCCAAGGAGGCCGCCGCCGCCAACATGGACCTGCGCGCCGCCATGGCGCACACCCGCAAGGCGATGGACCCGGTGTTCGGCAACGTGTTCATCTACGAGCATTGCCTGCCCTTCGACGTGACCCGTGCCTACGACGAGGCGAAGGGCCTGAAGAACCCGCGCATCTGGACGGCGGAGCGGGACAAGGAGATGTGGGCTTCGTTGCAGGGGTGATTCGCTGTTGCTGGGGTTCGGCTGCGCGCTCACCGCCAGCCTACGAGAACGCGCGTCCCCCCGGTAGGTTGATGGACGCAGGCGTGTCCCCCGTAGGCTGGCGGTGAGCGCGCAGCCGAACCCCAGCGCTGCGTAGGCGCGCACCGACACCGCCCAATCCCACCGGACGACACCGGGCGCAAGGCCCCGTTCCTAAGCTGGACAGATGGCGCGATCGCGCCGCAATCCAGAGGAGCAACCATGCCTGAAGACAAGTCCACGCCGCGCATCCTGCAGCAGCAACCGCAACGCGAAAGCGACCCGCAACAGCAGCAATCCGGCCGCACCGACTTCCAGTCGCGCGGCCAGGCGCAACAAGGCCAGGCGGACGGCAAGGTGGAAGGCGAGGGCAGCTACAGCGCCACCCGCGACTACCAGAAGAACATCAAGGACTACCTGGACAAGGCCGACGTCGACGCCGACGCCAAGGCCGCCAAGCCGCGCTCCGACTCGGAAGCGCGCGACCTCGAGGCGGCCGAGCGCGAAGGCAAGTCGCACTCGCGCGGCGAGCGCTGACGCACCCCCGCCGCGCCCGCGCTCAGCGCGCGCCGGCGTAGAGGTCGCGCAGGTCGCGCTGGTAGGCCCGCAGCCGCCGCGCGGCCTGCTCGCGCTGGCCCGGCGTGGTGACTTGGTGCACCGCTGAAAACGTGCGGCAGCTTTCCTGGATCAGTGCGTCGCGCCACGCGCGGTATTCCGCATCGGGTGGCTGCTGCATGCGCTGCAAGGCGCCAGCCACGAGGGCAGCGGCCGTCGCCGGCGGGGTGTCCGGCGCCGACGCCTGGCGCAACGCCTGCAGCAAGTCCTGTTGCCAGCGCTGCCGCTCCGACAGGATGCGGCCCGGGTTGTACATCGAGCGTTCCATGGCTTGCCGCAGCACCGTCCGCTGCGGGGCCTCGAGCCGGCCGTAGATGCTTTCCAGTCGATCCAGCATCAGCGCGTAGCGCTTCTCGTGCTGCTCGGGGACCGGGCGGCTGACCCAGTCCTTGAAGAAATCCTCGTTGCGGCTGCGGTACCTGCGCTCCAGGTGGCGCAACTGCCCGGCCGTCATCGTCGGCGCGATCGCGCCCGCGCCCACCGCAGCCTGCCCGGCCACCGCCGCGATCCGCACCTGCACCTGCGCGACCACCTCGCAGGCCTGCTGCGGCGTCACCTCCGCGCCGGCCAGGCCCTCCATGCGGGCGAGGATCTCGACCAGCTTCGGCAATTCCTCGCGCCGGTGCCAGTCGTGCAGGCGCGCCAGTTCGCGCCTGGCGTCGGGCTCCTGCTCCTCCTGGAAATCGACATAGCCGTCGAGCCACCAGAAGGCCACCTCGGGCAGCGTGCTGTAGCCCAGCTTGATGGCGCTGCACGCCGACAGCCCCAGCGAAAGGGCGAGCGCAAGGATAATGGCTGCGATTCGAGGCAACGACTTCATGGGCTGGAAGGGTAGCGAATGAACGCAGTGGACGTGGTCGTGATGGCGGCCGGCAAGGGAACGCGGATGAAGAGCCGCACGCCGAAGGTGCTGCATCGGCTGGGCGGGCGGCCCCTGATCCAGCACGTGATCGACACGGCGCAAGCCCTGAAAGCGCGGCGAACCATCGTCATTACCGGCCATGGTGCCGCAGATGTCGAAAGCTGGGTGGCCGACGCGGCCTCCGCGGCGGGCCAGCGGGTGCCGGACTTCGTGCGGCAGGAGCCGCAGCTGGGCACCGGGCACGCGGTGCAGCAGGTCGTGCCGGTGCTGCCGGACGACGGCATCGCCCTGATCCTGAACGGCGACGTGCCCCTCATTCGCCCCGCAACCCTGCAGGCCCTGGTGGACCGCTGCGGCGGCAGCCGGCTCGCCTTGCTGACGGTGGAGATGGCCGACCCCACGGGCTACGGCCGGATCGTGCGGTCCGGCGACGCCGTGCAGGCGATCGTCGAGCACAAGGATGCGACCGCGGCGCAGCGCGCGATCCGCGAGGTCTACACCGGCTTCATGGCCGTGCCTTCCGCGCAACTCAAGCGGTGGCTCGCACGCCTGACCAACGACAACGCCCAGGGCGAGTACTACCTGACCGACATCGTCAAGCTGGCGGCGGCGGATGGCGTGGAGGTCGTCGCCGCGCCCGCCTCCGAGCAGGTGGAGGTGGACGGCGTCAACAGCCCGGTGCAACTGGCGGAACTGGAGCGCGCGTTCCAGCGCCGGCAGGCCAATGCGCTGATGGAGCAGGGCGTGCGCTTGGCGGACCCCGCCCGCTTCGACCTGCGCGGCACGCTCGCCTGCGGGCAGGACGTCGAGATCGACGTCAACTGCGTGTTCGAGGGGCAGGTGAGCCTGGGTGACAACGTGCGCATCGGGCCGAACTGCGTCATCGCCAACGCGCGCATCGCGGCCGGCGCGGTGATCCACGCCTTCACCCACATCGACGGCGAGAAGGCCGGCGTGGAAGTCGGCGAGGGCGCGCTGGTCGGGCCGTTCGCGCGGCTGCGCCCAGGGGCGCAGCTGGGCCCGGAGGTGCACATCGGCAACTTCGTCGAAGTGAAGAATTCGACGATGGCGCGCGGCGCCAAGGCCAACCACCTGGCCTACCTCGGCGACTCCACCGTGGGCGAGCGCGTCAACTACGGCGCCGGCAGCATCACGGCCAACTACGACGGCGCCAACAAGAACCGCACCATCATCGAGGCCGACGTGCACGTCGGCAGCAACTGCGTGCTGGTGGCGCCGGTGACGGTGCGGCAGGGCGGCACCATCGGCGCGGGCTCGGTGATCAACCGCAACACCGAGCCCGGCAAGCTGACCGTGGCGCGGGCGCGGCAGGTCAGCCTGGAAGGCTGGGAGCGGCCGAAGAAGCCGGCGAAGAAATAGTCAGAGTCAGCGCGGCGTGCGCGGCAGCGCGATGCGCGGCCTGAACTTCGCGCGCCGCACCGAGAAGAAGGCCTTGACGTTGCGCACGTTGGCGTCGCTCGTGAACAGCCGCTGCGCCAGCGCCAGGTAGTCCGGCATGTCGCGCGCATAGACGATGAGGATGAAGTCCGGCCCGGGCGAGACGCGATAGCACTGCTGCACGGCGTCGTCCGCGATCACCCGGGCTTCGAAGGCTTCCTGCTCCTCGCTGCCCTGGCGGTCCAGCGACACCTCCACCACCGCTTCGAGGCCGTGGCCCAGCGTCGCGGCCAGCCGCTCGCGACTGAGCAGCGCCACCTCGCCCTCGATCAGGCCCGCGTCCCACAGCCGCTTGACCCGCCGCAGGCAGGTGGCCGGCGAGATGTGCACCTTCTTCGCCAGTTCCAGGTTGCTCAGCGAGCTGTCTTCCTGGAGCTGCGCGAGGATCGCCAAGTCGGCTTGGTCGATGTCCGAAGATTTCTCTGGATCTCGCATTTCGCAATTTTATTCCGACGGCAATGCGTGATGCACGAAAATTTCAAATGGAGCGTCATTTAGCATCCATATTGCGACGATGGACGCCTAAAGTCCCCGCATCTGAGCTTGAAAGGGCACACCCATGTGCGGCATCGTCGGCGCGGTTTCCACCCGCGATATCGTCCCCATCCTGGTCCAGGGCCTGCAGCGCCTGGAGTACCGTGGCTACGACTCCTGCGGCGTGGCCGTGTACGCGGACGGCCTGAAGCGGGCACGCAGCACCGCGCGCGTGGCGGAACTGGCCGACCAGGTGGCCACCGAACACATCGCCGGCGGCACCGGCATCGCCCACACGCGCTGGGCCACGCACGGCGCGCCGGCCGTCCACAACGCCCACCCGCACTTCAGCCACGGCCCGGGCGAAGCGGCGTCGGCGGCGCCGGGCCGGATCGCCCTGGTGCACAACGGCATCATCGAAAACCACGACGAGCTGCGCGCCGCGCTGCAGGCGCGGGGCTACAAGTTCAACAGCCAGACCGACACCGAGGTGATCGCGCACCTGGTGGACAGCCTGTACGAGGGCGACCTGTTCGAGGCCGTGAAGGCCGCGCTCGGCCAGTTGCACGGGGCCTATGCCATCGCCGTGTTCTGCAAGGACGAACCGCACCGCGTCATCGGCGCGCGCGCCGGCTCGCCGCTGGTGCTGGGCGTCGGCAAGGACGAGAACTTCCTGGCCAGCGACGCCATGGCGCTGGCCGGCGTGACGGACCAGATCGTGTACCTGGAGGAGGGCGACGTCGTCGACCTGCAACTGGGGCGCTACTGGATCGTGGACCGCAACCACAAGCCCGCGACGCGGCCGGTGAAGACGGTGCAGGCGCACAGCGGCGCGGCCGAACTGGGCCCGTACCGGCACTACATGCAGAAGGAGATCTTCGAGCAGCCGCGCGCCATCGGCGACACGCTCGAGGGCGTGCTGAACATCATGCCGGAGCTGTTCGGCGACAACGCGCTGTCGGTGTTCAAGCAGGTCGACAACGTGCTGATCCTGGCCTGCGGCACCAGCTATTACAGCGGCTGCACGGCCAAGTACTGGCTGGAGTCCATCGCGAAGATCCCGACCCAGGTGGAGATCGCCAGCGAGTACCGCTACCGCGAAAGCGTGCCCAACCCGCGCACGCTGATCGTCACCATCAGCCAATCCGGCGAAACCGCCGACACGCTGGCGGCGCTCAAGCATGCGCGCGGGCTGGGCATGGAGCACACCCTGACCATCTGCAACGTGTCCACTTCGGCGATGGTGCGCGAATGCAAGCTGGCCTACATCACCCGCGCCGGCGTCGAGATCGGCGTCGCGTCCACCAAGGCCTTCACCACGCAGCTGGCCGGCCTGTTCCTGCTGACGCTGACGCTCGCGCAGTTGCGCGGCCACCTGACGGACGAGGAAGAGGCGGCGCACATGAAGGCGATGCGCCACCTGCCGGCCGCGCTGTCCGCGGTGCTGGCGCTGGAGCCGCAGGTCATCAGCTGGGCCGAGGACTTCGCGGACAAGGAGCATGCGCTGTTCCTGGGCCGGGGCCTGCACTACCCGATCGCCCTGGAAGGCGCGCTCAAGCTCAAGGAGATCACCTACATCCACGCCGAGGCCTATGCCGCCGGCGAGCTGAAGCACGGCCCGCTGGCGCTGGTGACCAGCGAGATGCCGGTGGTGACGGTGGCGCCCAACGACGCCCTGCTGGAGAAGCTGAAGAGCAACATGCAGGAAGTGCGCGCGCGCGGCGGCGTGCTCTACGTGCTGGCCGACGCCGACAGCCGCATCGAGAGCAGCGAAGGCGTGCACGTGATCCGGATGCCGGAACACTATGGCGCGCTCAGCCCGCTGCTGCACGTGGTGCCGCTGCAGCTGCTGGCGTACCACACGGCCATCGCGCGTGGAACGGACGTGGACAAGCCCAGGAACCTGGCGAAGAGCGTGACGGTGGAATGAGCCGCGTTTGACAGCTTCCTCCGGCTTCCCCTACGCTCGGAGCATGCCTTCACCCTCCGTCGCACCCGGCAGCCCTGCCGTGCCTTCGCTCCAGGCCGAGGCTGCCCGCTACGCGCTCATCCGGCGCCTGGCGCCATCGATGCGCCACCACCTCGTCGTCAACCTGCAGCCGATCGGCATGATCTACGAGGTGATGGAGCGGCGCCTGCGCGCCCCCACGCCCGACCTGGCCCATGTGCAGGACAGCGCGGGCAAGATCAACGGCTTCGCCAAGGCCGCGCTGGCCTCGAGCCTGGACGTGATCGGCTGGCTGGCGCCGGACGACACCGCCACCACGACCCTGGAGGAAGTGGTGCGCGAGTGCGCCGCACTGCTGGCCACCAGCCTGAGTTTTCGCGGCTACGCGCTGCGCAACCAGGTGTCCGCGCTGCCCGGGGCCATCCGCCGCTCGGGCGCCCGCACGCTGCTGACCGCCACGCTGATCCACTGCACCGACCACTTGCCGGCGCCCGCCGACCTGGTGATCACCGGCGACGCCGGCGACAGTGGCGGGCAGCTGACGATCGAAGTGCGGCCCACCGAGGGCGAGCATCCCTTCAGCAGCGAGCCCAACTACCGCAAGCTGGCATGGGTGGACCTGCACGCCCTGGCGCTGGCCGACGGCATCGGCGTGGAGACCAATGGCACGCAGGCGGTGCGCCTGCGTTTGCCGTGGGCTTGATGTTTCAGCCGGCCTGGAAGCCGAGCTTCTTCATCGCCGCCCCCAGCGCGACCCGGCTCTTCTCGTAGTCGGCCCACGGCGCATTCCCCTGGTCCAGCCGGCTGTGCACCGTGCCCACGGTCCAGTGGGCGCCGCTCTTGAGCGCCCCCAGCTCGTCCCAGCGCACCGGCACCGAAATGCCCAGGCCGGGCCGGGCCCGCGCCGACCACGCGCACGCGGTCGTGGCGCCGTAGCCGTTGCGCAGGTAGTCGATGAAGATGCGGCCGACGCGGTTGCTGGCGCCGCTCTTGGCCACGAACCGATCGGGCAGCGTGCGCGCCAGGTGCTGCACGATGGCTTGCGAGAACGATTTCACCGTGTCCCAGTCCAGCTGCTTCTTCAGCGGCACGACCAGGTGCAGTCCCTTGCCGCCGCTGGTCTTCAGGAAGCACGGCAGCCCCAGCTCCTGCAGCATCGTGCGCACCAGCGTCGCCGCCTCCTGGATCTGCGGCCAGCCCACGCCTTCGCCGGGGTCGATGTCGAAGGTCATGCGATCGGGCTTGCCGATGGCGCCCTTCACGCCGTTCCAGGTGTGGAACTCGATGACGTTCATCTGCGCGGCGGACAGCAGCCCGCGCT
Organism: Ramlibacter sp.; assembly: GCA_021323335.1. GTDB lineage: Bacteria > Pseudomonadota > Gammaproteobacteria > Burkholderiales > Burkholderiaceae_C > Ramlibacter. The sequence continues at coordinate 5,401 of JAJTCN010000037.1, read as the reverse complement.
CGCTGGCGATCTCCAGCATCGGCGGGTGGCCGGGGTTGATCGCGGGGTCGAGCTGCGCCACCCCTTCCATCTTGTAGCGGTCCAGGTGCTTCTGGAAGAACAGCTGGCCTTCGACGCCGTCGGGCGCGCGCACCATCGCGATCGGCCGTCCCTTGAGGTGCTCCATCATCAGCGGCGCGACCAGCGCGTAGTAGCGCACCAGGTCGATCTTGGTGGCACCGCTTTGCGGGTCGATCACGCGGTCCGGGTTGCTGATGCGCAGCGTTGGCGGCAGGGTGGCGACGGCATCCGCCGGCGCTTGCTGCACCACCGGCTCCTTGGTGATCGCGTCGGCCGGCTTGTCGCTGCGCAGGCCGTGGAAGACCGAGTGGCGGACCTTGCCGTCGCGCGTCCACTCGCCGAACGACACCTCGCACACCAGTTCCGGCCGCACCCAATGGCTGCCGCGCGGCATGCCGCTGCCCGCCTCGAACGGGCTGCGGTCGGCCTCCAGCGCGTCGAGCCGGCGGCGCACTTCCGCCAGCGTCCTGTCGTTGAAGCCGGTGCCGACGTTGCCCGCGTAGCGCAGCTTGCCGTCGTCGTCGTGCACGCCCAGCAGCAGCGAGCCGATGCCGGCGCGCGAGCCCCTGGGGTCGGTCCAGCCGCCGATGACGAACTCCTGCCGCCGCTTGCACTTGAGCTTGATCCAGTCGCTGGAACGGCGGCACACGTAGGCCGAGTCCCGGCGCTTGGCGATGACGCCCTCCAGCCCGAGGCGGCAGGCCGAGTCCAGCATCTGCCGCGGCGGCACGTCGAACACCTCGCTGAAGCGCACGTTCGCATGCGGCTTGCGCTCGACGATGCGCTGCAGCACCTCGCGCCGCTGCAGCAGCGGCACGTCGCGCAGGTCGTGGCCGGCGCAGTACGGCAGGTCGAACAGGTAGTAGACGATCTGCCCGGTGCGCTTGCTGTCGAAGGCGCCCTGCAGCGCCTGGAAGTCCGCCGGCACGTCCTCGCCCGGCATGATGATCTCGCCGTCGTACCAGCCGTCCGGCAGCTCCATGCCGCGCAGCGCCGCCACCAGCCCGGACAGGCGCGAGGTCCAGTCGTTGCCGTTGCGCGTGACCAGCTGGATCTCGCCGCCTTCGACGCGCGCCAGCATGCGGTAGCCGTCGAACTTGATCTCGAAGATCCACTGCTCCGGATCCTGCGGGGGCTCGTCGACCAGCACCGCCAGCTCGGGCTGCAGCGTCGCGGGCAGGGCGGCCTTGCGCGCGCCCTCCGGCGGCCCTGATGCGGCACTGGCCACGGCCGCCGCCGGTGCGGCAGCGCGGACACCAACGGCTTCTGGCCGGTCCGCGAGCTTCTGCACGCTGTCCGGCATCTCGTCGACCAGGCTGAACTCCGCCACCGGCCGGGCGAAGGCGTCGCGTTCCTTGATCAGCAGCCAGGGATCCTCGCGGCCCTTGCCGCGGCCCTTCATGCGCACCAGCGTCCAGTGGCCGTGCAGCTTGTGCCCGCGCAGCTCGAACTTCAGCTTGCCGTCACGCAGGCCCTTGGCCGGGTCTTCCAGCGGGACCCAGGTGCCCTTGTCCCAGATGATCACCTTGCCCGCGCCGTAGTTGCCGGCGGGGATGGTGCCTTCGAATTGGTTGTACGCGATGGGATGGTCCTCGGTGGGCATCGCCATGCGCTTGTCGGAGGGGTCGTAGCTCGGGCCCTTGGGAACGGCCCAGCTCTTCATCGTGCCTTCCAGCTCGAGGCGGAAGTCGTAGTGCAGCCGCGTCGCCCAGTGCTTCTGGACGACGAAGCTGCGCGCGGCTTCGTTCGCCTCGCCGCCGTCCGCCGGTTCCGGCGTGGCGTCGAAGTTGCGCTTGTCCCGATACTTTTGAAGTGCGCTTTTGTCGGCCATTTCTGGGTTGAGCGTTGGAGTCGGGCGTCGAGCGTAAATCGAATTCACGCCCGACGGGGACCGCCCGACGCTCGACGCGTCAGGAGGCCGCGCGGAACTGGTCGCGCAGCATCTTCACCTGGTCGTGGTTGCGCTGCACGCCCTGGAACTGGCGCTCCACGATTTGGCGCACGTCGGCCGGCAGGTTCTTCTGCAGCGCCTTGGCGTAGCGGGCCTTGGCGTTGTCCTCGCCGCGCTCGGCTTCTTCCAGCACCGCCTTGTCGTCGTAGCTGGTCAGCTTCGACTTGATGGAGACCCAGCCGCGGTGCATGGCGCCCATCGCGCTGCCGCCGTCCTCGGGGCTGCCGCCGTACTGGCGGATGCAGTCGTTCAGCTCCTGCGCGCCGCGGCGGCAGTCGTCCGCGCGCTGCAGGAACATCGACTTCAGGTCCTGGCGCTTGGCCTGCTCGGCGCACTCGCGGAAGCCGTATTCGCCGTCCTTGCAGCACTCCACCAGGTCCTTGAGGACGTCGACCGCATCATCCCGGTCGCCGTCGTTGTTGCCGGCGGTCTGCATCGCGCCCACGGCGCCCGCCGCGCCCGTGCCGCTGGCCGCGCCGCGGTATTGCGAATCGGCGCGCGTATAGGCGGCCTGCGACGCGTGCCGGGCGCGGTCCCAGTTCAGCGTGGAATTGCCGCGGGTGCTCTCCCATTCCGACGCCAGGCGGGGCTCGACGCTGGTCCAGGGATCCTGGTAGCGCTCGCGGCCCGACACGCCGAGGCGGTAGGCCGGACCATAGTCGTCGAAGCTGCGGCCGGACTCGTAGTACGGCTCCTTGCTGTAGTTGTCCTTCCAGAAGGCTTCCTCCGCCGTGGGGTTGACGGATTCGCCCGCGGCCTTGCCGGCGAGGCCGCCGACCACCGCACCGACGACACCGCCGATGGCGGCGCCCACGGGCCCGGCCATCGCGCCGGCGGCTGCGCCAGCCATGGCGCCGCCGGCGGCGCCGATGCCGGTGCCGACCGGGTGCGCGCCCGGTTCGTCGGTGATGGGGTCACGGTTCATGTCGCGTTCTTCTCGTTCTTCAGCAGCCATGGCTTGCTCCTTGTGTGCGTGTGGAAAAAAGGTCTGTCTCCCATCTTTGGGTCGACGGCCGAGCCTCGACGTGGGCCATTCACCCACAGCGCCTGTAGGACGTTTCGGGCGGGCAGTTGCGAAGGGTGGTGGCTGCAGCAGCGCACAGAGGAACGCAGCAGCGTCCTACAACCCGGCCGCAGCGTGTCAAGCAACCTGTCTGCACGGGTGAAACCCATGAAATATTCGCTGCGCAAGACACCATCCCATCTGCAACTCACGTACAAGTACGGGGAGGCCAACGGCGGACTGCTGGGCCGCAATCTCTTCCTCGAGGTCGATGGCAGCGTGCTCACGCTGGAGGTCGACCTGTCGGCGAACCTGCTGGCGCGCAACAAGCAGTCGTCCTGGTACCTGGACGCGGTGTCGCTCTCCTCCAACTTCCACAAGCTCAAGTCGCTGCAGTGCCCCGACAACCTGGTGCGCACGCGGCTGATCCGCGCCTGGGAGGGCGTGGCCGATCCCCGCTTGCGCATGCGCCTGGTGCTGAGCCCCCGCGGCAGCTACCTCTACGAGGTGGCGCCGCATTCGTTGTTCATGGGCGGCATCCAGCTCGACGTCCAGGCGTTCCTGGAAGAAGAGTCGGACACGGGTGCCGCCGCCACCGAGGCGTCGGCGATGGCCGAGGCCGACGACCCCGACAGGAAACACGCCCCATGAGCCCTCTGTCCCGCCCAGCCCGCTTGTTCCAGGGGCTCGCAGCCGCATGCCTGCTGGCCTTCGCCCCGCTCGCGGCGCACGCCGACGCCGGCGACCTGCGCGGCCGCCACGCCGAATTGAAGGAGCAGTTGCGCAACAACTCCTACGGCCGTCCTCTGCACATCGATTCCAGGGAGGGCAGGAACACGCTGCAAGGCGACGTCTACGCCGTGCTGGACCACCCCTTCGAGAAGGTGAAGGAAGCCTTGCGTGACCCGGGTGCGTGGTGCGAGATCATGCTGCTGCCGTTCAACACCAAGGCCTGCCACGCCAACGGCTCGCGGCTGGCGATGCGCATCGGCCGCAAGCCGGACCAGCCGGTGGACCAGGCCTACCGGATCGACTTCTCGTACCAGAACGCATCGGTTGCCGCGGACTACTTCGAGTCCCGCCTCACCGCCGGCCAGGGCCCCTTCGGCACGCGCGACTACGTCATCGTCACCGAGGCCGTGCCGCTGGAAGGCGGCAAGACCTTCATGCACATGAGCTATGCGTACGGCTTCAGCGGCTCGGGCCGCTTCGCCATGCAGGCCTACATGGCCACGGCCGGCGCCAGCAAGGTCGGCTTCACGACCGGTGGCGTGCGCGGCGCGGTGGAGCGCAACGCGATGCGCTATTACCTGGCCATCGATGCATACCTGGACACGGTGCACCTGCCCGAGGGGCAGCGGGTGGAAAAGCGGGTGAACCAGTGGTTCAGCGCGACCGAGCGCTACCCGAAGCAACTGCGCGAGATGGACCGCTCGACCTACGTCGCCATGAAGCGGCAGGAGTACGAGCGGCAGGAACTGGCGTCGGTGAATTGAAAGAAAGGGGCGCCAAGGCGCCCCTTGTCACGTTCCCGCGCCTTGTGTGGCCACATCACATCGCTCCGGGATGTGAGTGTCCACCAAAGCTGCCGAACCGCTACGCGGTTGCCGGCCTCACTTGAGGCCGGCCGCTGCACGCAGCGCGGCAGCTTTGTCCGTCCGTTCCCAGGTGAACTCCGGCTCTTCGCGGCCGAAGTGGCCGTAGGCCGCGGTCTTGCTGTAGATCGGGCGCAGCAAGTCCAGCATCTGGATGATGCCCTTCGGCCGCAGGTCGAAGTGCTCGTTCACCAGCGCGGCGATCTTCTCGTCGGGGATCACGCCCGTGCCTTCGGTGTAGACCGTCACGTTCATGGGCTTGGCCACGCCGATCGCGTACGCCACCTGGATCTGGCACTGCTTGGCCAGGCCGGCGGCCACGACGTTCTTGGCGACATAGCGCGCCGCGTAGGCGGCGGAGCGGTCGACCTTGGACGGGTCCTTGCCGGAGAACGCGCCGCCGCCGTGGGGGCAGGCGCCGCCGTAGGTGTCGACGATGATCTTGCGGCCGGTCAAGCCGCAGTCACCCTGCGGGCCGCCGATGACGAAGCGGCCGGTGGGGTTGATCAGGTAGCGGGTTTCCTTCAGCCATTCCTTGGGCAGCACCGGCTTGATGATTTCCTCGACGATGGCCTCGACGAACGACGCCTTCATCTTGGTGCCGTCGCTCTGCTCGGGGCTGTGCTGGCTGGAGAGCACCACGGTGTCGATGCTGTGCGGCTTGCCGTCCACGTAGCGCATCGTCACCTGGCTCTTGGCGTCCGGCCGCAGGAAGGGCAGGCTGCCGTCCTTGCGCTTCTGCGCCTGGCGCTCCACCAGGCGGTGCGCGTAGTAGATCGGCGCGGGCATCAG